>JALHNV010000011.1 GCA_022843325.1 Pseudolabrys sp.
AGCGCCCGCCGCCTGCTGGCCCGGGGCCTGCTGACGCGGCGCCGTTTGCGGGCGCGGATCGGCGACGGCCCCGGCACGGCGCGGGCCCGGCTCTGGTCTGCGCCGAAACAGCGAAAGAATGTTCAACGGCCAACCCCGCGGCGACAGCGCCGGAAAGGCGACACTAGCTGATTCCCCGATCTCGCGGGCAGCAGCATCGGCCTTGATGTTTGATCAGGGCGCCCGATCAATTGGATGGCCGCTGCGCCGGACGCGGCGGCGGGGCGGCACCCGGTCGCATCTCCGCCGGCGCGCTGCCGGGCAGAAACAAGCCCTGAACCCGGCCCTGGCCGCCCTTGCCCGACTCGACGCGCGACACACCGCTGGTCAGATCGACGATCAGCCGGTCGCCGCGCAACACGTTCTTGCCCTGCGTCATCACCACATTGCCGGTCAAGGTGACGATATTGGTTTTCATGTCGAACAGACCGAGGTCGCCGGTGGCGGTCTGCTCCTTCTGCGTCACGATCACACCGCCCCGCGCTTCCAGCCGCTTGATGCGCTGCTGGCCGCCGGGGCCGGGCGTCGCCGCCTTCATCGACTTACCCGCTTCGCCTTCGCCGTCCTGCTCGTAGAACACCACGAGCGACTTAGAGCGCATGCCGGTATCGCCTTGCGTCACCTTCACGTCGCCGCTGAAGGTGGCTTCCTTCTGCTTGTCGCGCACTTCCAGTGTCGCGGATTCGATGTGCACCGGCTCGTCGCGGTTTTGCGAAAAACCCTGCAACGCATTCGGCGGACCGCTGCCGGCCTGCTGTGCGACGGCTCCGGCGGCAGGCATCGCCAGCACCGTACCGAGCAGAAGCCGCGAAGCGATGGTGCCGAAGGCCGTCATTGCGCGACCGCCTTCTTCTGCTGCGGCTTTGCGGCCAGGTGCGGCGGCAACGGCTGATCGTTCATCATCAGGTGCATGTTGACGCCGCCATGAAAGATCACGACGTCGCCCGAATCCTTGATCTCCAGACGGTTGGCGTTGAGCTTGCCCTGCAACATCGACACTTCCACCGGCTTGTCGGACACCACGTGACCCTTGCGGATATCGACCATCGCTTCCGTCAGCAGACCGGTGTAGCCGGTCGACGACGACAGGTGGATATCGCGCTCGAGCTTGAGCGTCTCGTTTTTGGTATTGTAGACGCCGGTGACGGCCGAAAGGTGCATCGTACTCTGGTCCTGCATTCCAACTTTGGCATTAATGTTGCGCAGCTCGACGATATCCGGCTTGGTCAGGTCCTGCGCCGCGGCGTCGGCCGTGAGCTGGTAGGCGCGCGCGTCGCTGGTGAAGCCGGACAATCGCGGTTGCTCCATGGTGACCTTGGTGCCCGACACGATCAGATCGCCAACGTCGATCGGTAGCTTGGCGATCATGCGCAGCGGATTCGTCAACGTCACCAGCGTGACGATCGCAAGGCCACCGACCACCGCGAGTGGCACGGCGATGCGGAGAATGCGCACCATCCGGCTATGCCGGCGGGCGGCGCGATAGGCGCGCTCGCTGTAGTGACGGCCCGTCGTCCAATGGGCCCGCGCCGTCTCTTCATCGGTTCTGGCTGTGATCACAGGGCTCATGACAATCTTTGGTTGGCCACCGATCTTATCCGAACCCCCCGCCGATCCCCGATGGACGGCGCCTCAATAGCAGGGACCACGCGCAGCCCGGACCGAATGACCGTCCGCCGATGTCGGGGAGTCCCAACTTAACGCCAACATAACCTGCATGGCGATTATGGCCCCGGAACGGCAGCCGATGCATGACATAAGAGCGTTAATACAACAGCTTAAGCGGAATGTGAAAAAATATCCTGGTCGGCCCAGCCGGCCAGATCAAGGCCTACGCGCTGCGGCAGGAAGCCGAAACAGGAGGCCGCCAGGCCGGCGCGGCCCTCGCGGGCCAGCATGGCGTCGAGCTTTTCGCGGAGCGCATGCAGGTGCAGGACATCGGTGGCAGCGTACGCGACCTGGGCGTCCGACAGCGCCTCGGCGCCCCAGTCGGACGACTGCTGCTGCTTGGACAGGTCGACGCCGAGCACTTCGCGCGCCAGATCCTTGAGGCCGTGCCGGTCGGTGTAGGTACGCGCCAGCCGCGACGCGATCTTGGTGCAATAGACCGGTGTCGCCATCACGCCGAAGGCCTTGGCCAGAACGCCGATATCGAAGCGGCCGTAGTGAAAAATCTTCACCCGGGTGGTGTCCGCCAGCAGCTTCTCGATATTCGGCGCATGCGCCTGACCGGCCGCGATCTGAACCACGTCAGCGGTGCCGTCGCCGGGTGAGAGCTGGACCACGCAGAGCCGGTCGCGATTGGGATCGAGCCCCATGGTCTCGGTATCGATCGCCACCGCGCCCTTGTAGGCGTTGAGGTTCGGCAGATCGCCGCGATGCAGGCGAATGGTCATTTAATCTCTGACGTCGTCGCAATATGCGGAAAAAACAATGGTGCCCAGGAAAGGACTCGAACCTTCACGACCTTTCGGTCACTGGCACCTGAAGCCAGCGCGTCTACCAATTCCGCCACCTGGGCAAGCGACGGACTAGGTACGGAGCCGCTTTCCGCTTGTCAATTGATGACGGAGAAGGAGCGGCCAGTATCTGGCCGCCTCTGTACAGCCCCCGGCCGATCCTGTATCTGCCGGAAAGCCGAGCCTTATCGCCCCGAGAGCACGGGAATCCCCGTCAAATGACCGTCAAGAGCAACCACGACACCCTCGTCACCGTCTTCGGCGGCTCCGGCTTTCTCGGCCGCCACGTCGTCCGGGCGCTGGCCAAACGCGATTATCGCATCCGGGTGGCGGTGCGCCGGCCGGAACTCGCGAATTTTCTGCAGCCGCTCGGCCGGGTCGGCCAGATTCATGCCGTGCAGACCAATCTGCGCCATGGCCCCTCGGTGGAAGCCGCCGCACGCGACGCGCACGTGCTGATCAACCTGGTCGGCATCCTGGCCGAGGGCGGCCGGCAGCGGTTCAACACGGTCCATACCTACGGCGCGGAACAGATCGCGCTGGCGGCGAACGCCCACGGCGCCCGCATGGTGCACGTGTCCGCGATCGGCGCCGACGCGAACTCCACCGCCCGCTACGCCCGGAGCAAGGCCGCCGCCGAGCAACTGGTGCTGGCGGCCCAGCCGCAGGCCACCGTCATGCGGCCGTCGATCCTGTTCGGGCCCGAAGACAATTTCTTCAATTTGTTCGCCGGGCTCGCCCGCATGTCGCCGGTGCTGCCGCTGATCGGCGGCGGCCATACCCGTTTCCAGCCGGTGTTCGTCGGCGACGCCGCCACCGCGATCGCCGATGCAGTCGACGGCAAGACACGCCCCGGGGTGGTTTACGAGTTGGGCGGGCCGGAGGTGCATACCTTCAAGGAACTGATGCAGTTCGTGCTCGCCACCACCGAGCGCAAGCGGATGCTGGTGCCGGTGCCGTTCTTCTTCGCCAAGCTCAAGGCGCTCGGCCTGCAATTCATGCCGTCGCCGCTGACGCTGACGCCGGATCAGGTTGAATTGCTGCGGACCGATAACGTGGTGTCGGACGCCGCGGTTGCCGACAAGCGCACGCTGCAGGGTCTCGGCATCGAACCGGAGACAATCGAGGCGATCGTGCCGTCCTACCTCTGGCGCTTCCGCAAGACCGGGCAGTTCAAGAGCCGCGCCGCCTGACGCACGTCGCGGACCGCAACGCGCGACCTCACCAGAAATAGATCGCGAAAATCCCGACGCTGCCGATGAAAATGCGCCACCATGCGAACAGCGCAAAGGTGTGCCGCTGCAAATAGCGCAGGAACGTTTTCACCGCGATGGTGCCGAAGATGAACGCGAACACGAAGCCGACGGCGATCGCCGCGACGTTGTCGGCCGACAGTTCGGCGCGGCTCTTGTAGGCCTCATAGGCAAAGGCGCCGATCATGGTCGGCATCGCCAGCCAGAATGAAAACTCCGCCGCCGAACGCCGGTCGGCGCCGAACAGCATGGCGCCGACAATGGTGGCGCCCGAGCGCGACACGCCGGGGATCATCGCCAGACACTGCAGGAAGCCGATGCCGAGATACATCGGCAGGGTGAACGCGGTCGCCTCGAAGTGCCGCGCCCTCAGGCTCATGCGGTCGACCGCGAGCAGCACGAAGCCGCCGAGGATCAGCATGATGCAGACGATCCGCACATCGAACAGATAGGCCTTGATGGTGCTGCCGGCGAGCGCGCCGATCACCGCCGCCGGCATGAAGGCGAGCAGCACGCCGATGACGAAGCGTGTCGCCTCCCACTGCGTGAACATGCCCTTTGCCAGCGCCCAGATACGGCCGAAATAGACCGTCAAGAGCGCCATGATGGCGCCGAGCTGGATCAGGATCGCGAACGACGTGCTGAAGGAATCCTGACCCCAGCCGAGCAGCCGCTGCATCAGCAGCAGATGGCCGGTGGAAGACACCGGGAGGAACTCGGTCAGGCCCTCGACCGCGCCCAGCACCGCAGCTTTCACCAGATCGATGTGAGTCGTGATGAGGCCGATCACGGCGTCGAAATTCATGGGGGCTCTGGGGGCTTGTTGCTTTGGAAAAGCCGCGAACGGCCGCTACTGACGGAATCGGCCGCCCGAGCCTTGTCGCGCAACACCGTGATTCAGGCAACGAAAAAGGCGGCATTCAGGCTTTTGCACGCGCGGCCAATTGCGCCGCCCGGGCGGGTTCCTATAGTGCCCCCACCGATTCCCTGACCGGCCTTGCACGGCCTGTCCGTCTCAGACACCGGACCTTCATGCTGACGCTGCTGCACCATCCGCTCTGCCCGCGCTCGCGCTATGTGCGCCTGATCCTCGGCGAGTACGGTGTCGAAACGCGGCTGGCCGACGAGCCGTTCTGGGAGCGGCGCGACGATTTCCTGATGCTCAATCCAGCCGGCGAAATCCCGGTGCTGGTGGCGGACAGCATGCCGCCGATCCCGGGCGCCGCCATTATCGCCGAGTTTCTGGAAGAGACGCATGCGCCGGAGGATAGCGAGGACCGGCAGCTGATGCCGCAGTCGCCGGGCCAGCGGGTCGAAGTGCGGCGGCTGGCGAGCTGGTTCAACGACAAGTTTCATGCCGAAGTCAGCGGCCCGCTCGTCAACGAGCGGGTGTTCAAGCGCCACATGACCAAGGAACAGGGCGGCGGGCCGCCCGATACCGATGCCCTGCGCGCCGCGCGCCACAATATCCGCTATCATCTGCACTATATCGGCTGGCTGGTGCGCACGCGCGACTGGCTGGCCGGCGACCGGCTGAGTCTGGCGGATCTCGCTGCGGCCGCGCACCTGTCAGCCGTCGATTACCTGGGCGATGTGCCGTGGAACGAAGACGAAATGGCGAAGAACTGGTACGCGCGGGTCAAGTCGCGCCCGGCGTTCCGCCCGCTGCTGGCCGACACGCTGGCCGGGATTCCACCGGCCCGAACCTACGCCGATCTGGACTTCTGACCAACTCCCATAAAATCAAGGATGCTTTGATCGCGCAGGCGCGCGCCTGCGGCTTCGACGCCGTCGGCGTGACACGCGCCGACGCGACGCCGGAAACCAAAGCACGGCTCGAACGCTTTCTCGCCGACGGCGCCCATGGCGACATGGCATGGATGGCCGAGACCGCCGAACGCCGCGGCGCGCCGCAGGCGCTGTGGCCCGACGTTCGCTCGGTGATCATGCTGGGCATGAATTACGGCCCCGACCACAATCCGCTGGCGGTGCTGGAACAACGCGACCGCGCCGCCATCTCGGTCTACGCCAAAGGCGACGACTATCACGAGCTGATCAAGGCGCGGCTCAAGCAGATCGCGCGCTGGCTGGTGGCGAATGGCGGCGGCGACGTCAAAGTGTTTGTCGATACCGCGGCTGTGATGGAGAAGCCGCTCGCCGCCAGCGCCGGTCTCGGCTGGCAGGGCAAGCATACCAATCTGGTGTCGCGCGACCTCGGATCGTGGCTGTTCCTCGGCGCGATCTTCACCACGCTCGACCTGCCCTCCGACGCACCCATCGCGGACAGTTGCGGCAGCTGCCGCGCCTGCCTCGATGTCTGTCCGACATCGGCATTCCCGGAAGCCTACCGGCTCGATGCACGGCGCTGCATTTCGTACCTGACCATCGAGCACAAGGGACCGATCCCGCGCGATCTGCGGCCGCTGATGGGCAACCGCATCTATGGTTGCGACGACTGCCTCGCGGTCTGCCCGTGGAACAAGTTCGCGCAATTGGGACGCGAGGCCAAACTGGCCGCGCGCGATGCGCTGCGCGCGCCGATGCTGGCCGATCTCGTTCGCCTCGACGATGCGCAATTTCGTGCCTTATTCGCCAAGACCTCGATCAAGCGCACCGGCCGCGACCGCTTCGTGCGCAACGTGCTGATCGCCATCGGTAACTCCGGCGACGTGTCGCTGGCGAGCGGCGCCGAGAGTTTGCTCGACGATCCGTCGCCGGTGGTGCGCGGCGCCGCAGTGTGGGCACTCGGACGGCTGTTGCCGAAAGAAAAACTGTCGGAGTTGCGCCGTCCTGATGACGATATATCCGTCCTGGAAGAGTGGGCGGCAATACCGCCCTGACGTCATCACCCGCGATAGCGGGTGATCCAGTAACCCCGGTCTGAAATCAAGTCGCGGCGACCGAGAGTACTGGGTCTCCGCCTTCGCGGGGACGACAACCGGGATCAGAATTCCTTCACCGCAGCAATCAGCCGCTCGAGGTCTTCCGGCCGCGACAGGCGGTGGTCGCCGTCCTTGATCAGCGTCAGCACCACGTCGTCGCGGGCAAACCGCGTCACCAGGCCTTCGGCATGCCGCCATGGCACGTCGGGGTCCTGCACACCTTGCAGGATATGCACCGGACAGCCGGTTTCGATCAGCCCGTCCAGCAGCAGATGTTTGCGGCCGTCCTCGATCAGCGCCCTGGTGATCGGATAGCCACCCTCGGCATATTCGGATGGCCGCAGCCAGAAGCCCTTGTCTTCGATCTCGCGCTTGATCGCGTCCGGGAACGGCTTCCACATCAGTTCTTCGGTGAAGTCCACCGCCGGCGCAATCAACACCATGCCCGCCATCGGTGCCGCGCCGGCACGGCTGCGCAGCGCCCGCGCCAGCAGCAAAGCCAGCCAGCCGCCCATCGACGAGCCGACCACCACCTGCGGTCCTTTGGCGAAGCGCGTATAGACCGCGCTGCTTTCCTCCAGCCACTGGCCGATGGTGCCGTCGGTAAAATCGCCGGACGACTCACCGTGGCCTGAATAGTCGAAGCGGACGCAGGCGCGGCCCTCCGCCTCGGCCCAGCGATCGAGCGCGTCGGCTTTTGTGCCTTTCATGTCGGACTTGAAGCCGCCAAGCCAGAACACGCCGGGACCGGCATCGTTTCCCTTGCTCTCCCGCGTCCGTACGGCGATTGTCCGCGACGGAGAGGGCGATTCTATCGTCAAGGATGTCAGGCGAGCTTCGCTCATGGTTGTCTTGGCCATTTCGGGATGAACGCGATTACGCTATCCGCACCTTCTCGCCGCAAGCCGACCCCCTACGCAAGAGGGTTGGCAAAGGGACGGGCCAACGCACGCGCATGGCCGAAGCCGTGAGCCAGCCCGGCCGCACCAAGGCGCGCTCGCTTGCCGGCGCCACCATCCTGCAACTCGTGCCGGCGCTGCGCGACGATCCGGCCGGCCATGCCGCGGTGGAAATCGCGCTGACGCTGCTGCAGGCCGGCGCCCGCGCTATCGTCGCCGGCGATGGCGGTCCGCTGATCGGCGAGCTGCGCGCCTCGGGCGGCGAATGGCTGCCAATGCCCAACGACACGATCAATCCATGGCGGATCAAATCCAATGCGCGGACGCTGAACAAGCTGATCGCCGCCGAACGCGTCGATATCGTGCACGCACAGAGCGCCGGTGCCGCGTGGAGCGCGCTGTCGGCCATCGACCGCATGCCCGTGTTTCTGGTGACATCGTTCCCCGACCGGCTGGCGGCGGCATCCTGGTTCGGCACACGCTTCGGCGCGTCGCTGACGCGCGGCAACCGTGTCATCGCGCCGTCGAGCTACGTCTCGCGCGCCATGATCGAACGCTACAAAATTCCGGCAACGCGCATCACCGTGATTCCGCGCGCGGTCGATACCGCGCGTTTCAGCCCGGCGGCGGTCAGTGCCGAGCGCATTGCTGCCACCCGCCGCACTTGGGGGCTGCTGCCCCATATGCGCGTGGTATTGGTCCCGGGCCGGCTGGCGCCGTGGAACGGCCAGATGAGCGTGATCGATGCGGCGCGGCTGCTGATCGCTCAAGGCGACCGCACCATTGCCTTCGTGTTTGCCGGCGACGACCGCAAGGACCCGCGCTATGCGGCAGCATTGCGCCGGCAGGCTGCCGTCCATGGCATCGATACGCTGGTCCGCTTCGCCGGTCCGAGTCCCGACATGCCGGCGGCGCTGGCCGCCGCCGATGTGGTGGTGGTGCCGTCGTTGCAGCCACCACTGTCGGGGCGCGCCGTCACCGAGGCGCAGGCGATCGGCCGGCCGGTGGTCACCACGTCGATCGGCATGCTGCCGGAGAATTTGCTGTGCCCACCGCGCATGCAGGATTCGCTGCGCACCGGCTGGGTGGTACGGCCCGGCAATGTCGGCGAACTGGCGGGCGCGATGACCGCGGCCCTGGCCCTCGACATCACGGCCACAGAAGCGCTCGGCGCGCGGGCGCGCCAGTTTGCCGAATTCATGTTTTCTCCGCAAAGCGTTGCCGAAGCCATTCGCGGGGTTTATACCTCGTTGCTGTCGCGCGATGCCTGAACCGGCCGGCGGCCAAGCAAGCAGATGACCGCGATTTGCGGTACGGCGCTGCCCGCGATGTGTGCCGTACGGTCCCACTCTGACGTGCCTTGTTTCGCCGATGCGCCGGCGACCATTTTAAGGTTTGTCGATTGATGTCGAGTTTTTCCGTGTCAGCGTCGCCCGCGGTCAAGGACCGCACGCCTGCACGCGGTCCGCTCACCGTTCTGATCGTGGTCCCAAGTCTGGATGTCGGCGCGGCCGACACCGGCGCCGTCGAGCTGGTGCGGATTCTGAGCCAAGCCGGTCACCGCGCCATCGTCGCCTCGAGCGCCGGACGCCTGGTCGCGGACGTGACAGCGGCGGGCGGCGAATTTTTCGCCCTCGATGTTGCCAGCAACAATCCGCTGCGCATCCTGCGCAATGCCGCGACTTTGACGCGGCTGGCGCGCGAACGAAACTGCGATGCGATTCATGCGCTCGGCCGCGCCGGCGCCTGGAGCGCATTCGTCGCCGCCCGGGCGCGCGGCATTCCGTTCCTGACCAGCTGGTTCAAGGGCTTTCGCGAACAGAACTTTTTCAAGCGCTGCTACAACGGCATCATGGCGCGCGGCGACCGCGTGATCGCGGTCAGCGAACAGCTCGCGCAACTGGTCAACGACCGTTACGGCACGCCGTGGGACAGGATCGCGGTGGTGCCTTGCAGCATCGACATCGACCTGTTCGATCCGGCACAGGTCGCGCGCGAGCGGGTCGAGGCAATCCGCCATATCTGGGGCATTGGACGTGACACCAAGGTGATCCTGATCGTCGGCCGCATCCTGCGCCGCAAGGGACATCACGTGGTGGTGCGGGCGGCGCAGCGTCTCAAGCAGATGGGCATGAAGGATTTTCTTTTTGTGTTCGTCGGCGAGGACCGCGGTCGCACCCATTACACCGGCGAACTGTGGGACTTGGTGCTGTCGACCGGCACCATGGATGTCATCCGCATGGCGGCGCCGGTCAGCGACATGCAGGCCGCCTACGCCGCCGCCGCCGCCGTGGTGTCCGCCGCGGTGCAGCCGGAAGGCGCGCAGCGCGCTATCCTCGAGGCACAGGCGATGGCCCGTCCGGTTATTGTATCCGACCTTGCCGCCGGCACCGACGTGGTGCTGACACTGCCGGCTGTGCCGGAAGGCCGGATCACCGGGCTTCGCTTTGACTCCGGCAGCGATGCCGCGCTGGCGGCGGCGGTCTTGCGCCTGTTCGCGATGCCAGAGCCGAACCGCGCTGCCATCGGCTTGCGCGGCCGGGAATGGGCGATCGGCCATTTCAACGCCTCGGTTGCGGCCGAGCAGATGCTCCGGGTCTATGACGCCGCCCTGGGACGCGAAGCCGCATCGGCCGGAAACCCCGGTTCCGGGAGAATCAGCGCAATTTGAGCGGTTTGACCTGAGAAACCGGTCGCTATATCGACACAAACAGCGGAACTGCGTTGACTTATTCGCCGTTTCTACCAATCTTTCGCACGCCGGGTGCGTTATAGTCCCGGCCGTCGCAACAGCATGAGGAGATAGTAGCCATTCGTCGTCCGATGAAGTCCGCGCTGCCCGCCCAAAAGGACGGCCCGCGCATCAACGAGGAGATTCGCGCCCGAGAGGTACAGCTGATCGATAGCACCGGCGACAACAAGGGTGTCGTCGACTTCCAAACCGCCATGAGTCTGGCGGAAGCGGCTGGGCTCGATTTGGTCGAGATTTCTCCCAACACGACCCCGCCGGTCTGCAAGATCCTGGATTTCGGCAAGTACAAATTCCAGGCGCAGAAAAAGGCCGCCGAGGCCCGCAAAAAGCAAAAAGTCGTCGAGATCAAGGAGATCAAGCTCCGGCCGATGATCGACGATCACGATTATGACGTGAAGATGCGCGCGATGAAGCGCTTCTTCGAGGAAGGCGACAAGGTCAAGATCACCCTGCGCTTCCGTGGCCGCGAAATGGCGCACCAGGAGCTGGGCTATAAGTTGCTCAATCGCGTGAAAGACGACACCGGGCCGATTGCCAAAGTGGAGTCCGAACCGCGGTTCGAAGGCCGGCAGATGGTGATGCTGCTCGCGCCCCGTTAACGGACCGTGCCCCGGACGAGGCACCGCTTCCGCGGCGCCGATCCGGGGCTACTCATCACACGCTATACGGATCAGCGCCGCTCGGCTTCCCAACGACCGGCACAGGTGTTGTTGGCGGCCGCACCCTGCCAGGTTCCAGAGCCGGCGGAGCCGGACAGCCGGCCAGTCCCGTTCGCTCCCTTTTCGCCCATACGGATGTTCACCTTGACCGCCCCGCTCGGTGAGACGGTGCCGGTCAGGTCGATCGCAACATTGCCGGCATAGTTGATGCGGCCGTTCGCAATCGTGACCGGATAGCGATAGGCCGCATCGCAGGCGCCGGATTCCGTGATAATCAGCACGCTCCAATTGCCGTCCTGGACCGCCGCATGCGCGCCCGTCGGCGCGCTCACGAGCGCGGCGCCGAGCATCATGGCCGCAACAACCGCTCCACCCACAAAACGTCCCATCTGATTAAGTCCTCGCCATCGCAATACGGCAGCTTGTTTCGAGCAACAATAACGCCGTAGCCGGCATCCGGTTGCAAGAGAAGCGCTCGCTCCGGAGCGAGGCGAGACATCGATCAGCAAGGCCTGGCTAGGCGCGGCGACGCTCTACGCGGGCGCGCGTGCGCGCCGCCGGCCCGAAGCTCGAGAGCACATTGGCGCCGACCGACCACAGCTTGTTGGCGCCGCTGACGACCGAAACGAGGTCCTGGATCGGACGCCGCCGGATTTCCTCGGGCGGCCGCGAGATGAAAAGGTTGGCCTGGTAAAGCCCGTCGGTTTCGTGGCCGTAGGTATCGATGCCCCGTGCCTCCACGGCGCGGATGGTGGCTTCCATTTCCTCGGGGTTGGCAAAACGGCGCTGCACGAAAGTGGCGCCTTCATAAGGCTGCGTTTCCAGGCCCTGGGCCGCCAGCGTGGCGGCAATGTCGTCGTAGGGGAACATGCGCAGGACGAACGAGGCGACCCAAGGTGTACGGCCCCGTTGCGCGACCTTCGCCAAACGCTGGAAAGTCTTGCTGGTGACGTATCCCACGCAACCGGTCGATACGATGATATCGACGCCCGCCAGTATTGCGGCTTCTTCCGGTGTCGGATCGCGGCTTTCCAGATCGGCGGTAAGGCCATGGTCGAGGATGCCGCAGTCCTCGGCGTAGCGAACGGCGTTCCCGGACACGTCGAGACCGATGACGCGGACGCCCGTATCTCTCGGCCAGGCCCGATAGAAGTTGCGATCGAGTTCCAGCATCTCGGTGCTGCTGAGGCCCTGCAGGAAGGGCGCCGTATAGCGCTGCCGCAGCGCCTCGTAGCTGAGGCCGTATTTCATCAGCGCGCCGTTGATGGCGTAGGAGCAGCCGATGTCCAGGATCGTGACCGGCTGATCCTGGACCTCCCGCCGTGCCCGGATCAACTGGCCGAATATCGGCTGCGCCAGATGAGGAATAATATAGTCAAGCTGACCTAAGTATTGAAAGTACTTGCGAGGGTCTTTTGAAGTATACAGATCATCAAAGTTCATTTTATTTTGATTTATGGTCGAATAATTCACGCTCATATTCATCAATACAGCCCCTATAATGTGCAGTTTTTCCTTTGCCGAATGCGGCTTTGTTGATTTGGCAAAAAGCTATCCTATTAGGACCGCAGTCGCAACCCGCGAAGACTGTCGATTTTGGCGGAAATTGGCTGCGGCAACGTCGATTGTGGGCAAAAGGCGGCCGTTCCAGCGCTATGACGGCTTCTCACCCGCCGCCGGCCGCGGCGCTTTCAGTTGTCAAACCGGGGCCCCTCTGCCATAACGCCGCCCTTCGCCGCCCGGCGTGTCAAGGGCTGCCGTGGCGACGATAAAAGCTCAATCCCGAGCACCCGCCCGCAGGCGCAAGCCATGCGGGCAACATCATGGCCAGACGGGGCCTTCGCGTCCCGTGCCGCGCCGATGAGGAGAGCAAAATGCCCAAGTTGAAGACCAAGTCGGGCGCTAAAAAGCGCTTCAAGATCACGGCCACCGGCAAAGTTATGTATCAGCAGGCCGGCAAGCGTCACGGCATGATCAAGCGGACCACCAAGCAGATCCGCAACCTGCGCGGCACCAGCGTGCTGTTCAAGAGCGACGGCGACAACATCAAGAAGTACTTCCTGCCCAACGGCTAGTCGTATCTTCCGGCCGCCGCGCGCGGCTGTCGTCCCCGTCTTTCACCCGCATGTATTGCTGACGATCTGCAAGGAGATTTCCGATGTCCCGCGTCAAACGTGGCGTTACCGCCCACGCCAAGCACAAGAAAGTCTACAAGGCCGCCAAGGGCTATTACGGCCGCCGCAAGAACACCATCCGCGTCGCCAAGCAGGCGGTCGAGAAGGCCAACCAGTATGCCTTCCGCGACCGCAAGCGCCGCAAGCGCACCTTCCGCGCGCTGTGGATCCAGCGTCTGAACGCTGCCGTGCGGCCGTTCGGCCTGAACTACTCGCGCTTCATCGACGGCCTCGCCAAGTCCGGCCTGGTGGTCGACCGCAAGGTGCTGTCCGACCTCGCCATCCACGAGCCGGCTGCCTTTGCCGCGATCGTCGAGAAGGCCAAGGCCGCACTGCCGGCCGAAGCCGAGACCGCGAAAGCCTAAGCGCCCATCGTCGTCATGGCCGGGCTTGTCCCGGCCATCCACGCCTTGCTGAGTGAAGGAAGACGTGGATGCCCGGCACAAGGCCGGGCACGACGGAGAACAGTATCAGCCGCATCATCGCACGGGTTGATCTGCATTATGTCCGACATCGCCAAGCTTGAAACCGATCTGCTCGCCGCCATCGCGTCCGCCAAGGACGAGGCGGCGCTGGAGGCGGTGCGCGTGTCCGCGCTCGGCAAGAGCGGCGCCATCACCGCGCTCCTGAAGACGCTGGGCGCGATGACGCCGGAGCAGCGCAAGGAGCAGGGGCCGGCGATCAACGGCCTCAAGGACAAGGTCGGCGCCGCTATCGCCGCCGCCAAGGAAAATCTCGCCGCCAGCGCGCTCGACGCCCGGCTGAACTCCGAAACCGTCGACGTCACGCTGCCGCTGCGCGAGACGCCGGCCGAGACCGGCCGCATCCATCCGATCAGCCAGGTGATCGACGAACTCACCGCGATCTTCGCCGACATGGGCTTTGCTGTCGCGGAAGGCCCCGACATCGAGACCGACGACTACAACTTCACCAAGCTGAATTTCCCGGAAGGCCATCCGGCGCGGGAAATGCACGACACATTCTATTTTCCGCCGAAGCCGGACGGCTCGCGGCTGCTGCTGCGCACGCATACGTCGCCGGTGCAGGTGCGGACGATGCTGAGCCAGAAGCCGCCGATCCGCGTCATCATCCCGGGCCGTACCTATCGCAGCGATTCCGACCAGACCCACACGCCGATGTTCCACCAGGTCGAAGGCCTGGTGATCGACAAGAGCGCGCACATGGGTCACCTGAAATGGATCCTGGAAGAATTCTGCAAGGCGTTCTTCGAGGTCGACCAGGTCAAGATGCGCTTCCGGCCGTCGTTCTTTCCCTTCACCGAGCCGTCGATGGAAGTCGACATCCAGTGCAAGCGCGACAAGGGCGAGATCCGATTCGGCGAAGGCAGCGACTGGCTGGAGATTCTCGGCTGCGGCATGGTGCATCCGAACGTCCTGCGCAATTGCGGCCTCGATCCCGACGAGTACCAGGGCTTCGCCTGGGGCATGGGCATCGACCGCATCGCCATGCTGAAATACGGCATGCCGGATTTGCGCGCCTTCTTCGAGGCCGACGTGCGCTGGCTCAACCATTATGGCTTCCGGCCGCTCGACTTCCCGACGCTGGCGGGAGGATTGAGCCCATGAAGTTCACTCTCCCTTGGCTCAAGGATCACCTCGACACCGACGCATCTCTGACCGAGATCGTCGACAAGCTCACCATGATCGGACTTGAGGTCGAGAACGTCGAGGACAAGGCCAAGGAATACGAGGCGTTCAAGGTCGTCTCCGTGGTCTCCGCGGTGCAGCACCCGAACGCCGACCGGCTGCGCGTCTGCATGGTCGACACCGGCGATGGCAAGCCGATCCAGATCGTCTGCGGCGCACCGAATGCGCGCGCCGGCATGAAGGCCGTGCTCGGCCTGCCCGGCACCTACATTTCCGGCAAGAACATCACGCTGTCGGTCGGCAAGATCCGCGACGTCGAAAGCCACGGCATGCTGATTTCCGGCGCCGAGATCGGCTTCTCCGACGACCACGACGGCATCATCGAAATGCCGGCCGATGCGCCGCTCGGCAAACCGTTCGCCGAGGTGCTCGGCCTCAACGAGCCGGTGATCGAAATCAACCTGACGCCAAATCGGCCGGATTGCACCGGCGTCAATGGTATCGCCCGCGATCTCGGCGCCACCGACATCGGCACCTTCAAGGACAAGATGCCGAAGCAGGTGAAGGGCACCTTCCCCTGCCCGGTGTCGGTGACGCTCGATTTCGGCCAGACCCAATCGCTGTGCCCGGCCTTCGGCCTGCGGCTGGTGCGCGGCGTCAAGAACGGCCCGTCGCCGGAATGGCTGCAGAAGCGCCTGACCGCCATCGGCCTGCGGCCGATCAATGCGCTGGTCGACATCACCAATTTCATCACCTTCGACCGCGGCCGGCCGCTACATGTGTTCGACGCCGCCAAGGTGCACGGCAATTTGACCGTACGGCGCGCGCAGAACGGCGAGACGCTCAAGGCGCTTGACGGCAAAACCTACACACTCGACCAGGCCACCTGCGTCATCGCCGACGAGAAGGGTGTGGAGTCGCTGGCCGGCATCATGGGCGGCGAGGAAACCGGCTGTTCCGAAACGACCACCGACGTGCTGATCGAGTCGGCGCTGTGGGATGCGTTCAACATCGCCCAGACGGGGCGCAAGCTCGGCATCAACTCCGACGCGCGCTATCGCTTCGAGCGCGGCGTCGATCCGAACTTCATGCTGCCGGGCCTCGAGCTGGCGACGCAGATGGTGCTCGACCTGTGCGGCGGCGAGGCCTCTGACATTGTCGTCGCCGGCGATCCGGCGCCCAAGGAAACCGTCATCGATTTCCCGCTGACCGATCTGACGCGGCTGGCGGGCCTGAGGCTGTCGCTCGCCGAGGTGCGGCGCATCCTCGAGAAGCTCGGCTTCTTCGCCGCCGGCCAGAGCGACCGGATCAAGGTCGCCGCGCCGTCGTGGCGCCCGGACGTGCATGGCCGCGCCGATATCGTCGAGGAACTGGTGCGCATTGTCGGCGTCGACCAGGTGCCGTCGACCCCATTCCCGCGCGGCGCTGACGCGCGCAAGCCGGTGCTGACGCCGATCCAGTCGCGCACCCGCAAGGCCAAGCGCGCGCTGGCCGTGCGCGGTCTCACCGAAGCCGTCACTTGGTCCTTCGTGTCGAAGCGCGAGGCCGAGTTGTTCGGCGGCGGCAAGCCCGAGCTGGCGCTGGCCAATCCGATCGCCGCCGAACTCTCCGACATGCGGCCGAGCCTGCTGCCCGGCCTGATGATGGCGGCGCAGCGCAATGCCGATCGCGGCTACGCCGACGTGGCGCTGTTCGAGGTCGGACAGATTTTCAAGGGCGACAAGCCCGAGGACCAGTTCATCGCCGCCACAGGTCTGCGCCGCGCGCTCGCCAAGAGCAGCGGCGTCGGCCGTCACTGGTCCGCCAAGGCCGAGCCGGTCGACGCCTTCGATGCCAAGGCCGACGCTTTCGCCGTGCTGGCCGCCGCCGGCGCGCCGGTACAGGCGCTGCAGGTGGTGCCCGGCGGACCGGCTTGGTTCCACCCCGGCCGCAGCGGCACCATCCAGATCGGGCCGCAGAACATTCTCGGCCACTTCGGCGAACTGCATCCGCGATCGCTGGCGGCCATGAAGGCGGACGGTCCCCTGGTCGGTTTCGAGGTGATCCTCGACAACATCCCCGCCGCCAAGCCGAAGGCGACGCGCGCCAAGCCGCTGCTCGAGCTGTCGCCGTTCCAGCCGGTCGAGCGTGACTTTGCGTTTGTCGTCGACAGCAAGGTGCGCGCCGCCGATATCGTGCGCGCGGCGCAGACGGTCGATCGCAAGCTGATCGCCGGCGTCACGGTGTTCGATGTCTACGAGGGCCCCGGCATTGAGCCGGGCAAGAAATCGATCGCCATCGCGGTCACGCTGCAGCCGCGCGACAAGACCATGACCGACGCCGAGATCGACGCGCTGGGCGCCAAGATTGTCGCCGAGGTGGCGAAGCGCACCGGCGGCGTGTTGCGGGGCTGAGCATCCGCGCCGATGCTGAGTATGGTGTGCAACTCCTTTACAGCGAGGGGCTGGCGATGCGCGAACCCGCATCGCGCAAGCACTTCTGTGGCTAACGGTTGGTGACCAGCACCCGCCGCCAATGAACCAAATTGCAATGTCTCGTCGCTAGATTGATCTGCAGGCGCACGGAAGAAGCCCGTGAGTCCGGGGAGCGAACGTCAGCGAGCGTCAAGAATGACGCCAGGGACACGTTATCATGGGGTGGATGGTCGATCGCGTCGGGCACGTCATTGCCCGTTATCTGGAAAGGCCGGCGGCGGGCTATGAGCCCTTCACGCCGAGCGACCCGGCCGCGCTGCGCGCCACGCTGAAGCCCGGCGATGTGCTGCTGGTCGAAGGCAACAATCATATCTCCGGCGTCATCAAGTATCTGACGCAGTCGACCTGGTCGCATGCCGCGCTCTATGTCGGCCCGATCGGCGACCGCACCACCGATGACGGCGAGCCGCTGGTGCTGGTCGAGGCCAATATCGGCGAGGGCGTGGTGGCGGCGCCACTGTCGAAATACATTCATTGTCACTCGCGCATCTGCCGGCCGACCGGACTGTGCGACGAGGATCGCGCCCGCGTCTGCACCTATGCGGCCGAGCGGATCGGCTTCGATTACGACCTGAAGAATATCCTCGATCTGCTGCGCTATCTGTTTCCGCTGCCGGTGCCGCAGCGCTGGCGGCGGCGTATGATCGCGCTCGGCTCCGGTCATCCGACGCGCATCATCTGCTCGGCACTGATCGCGCAGGCGTTCGAGTACGTGCGCTACCCGATCCTGCCCAAGGTGACGCGGCTGGAGAGCGAAGCGGCGCGGCAGGAGATTCTCGAGATTCGCCACTCGTCGCTGTACGCGCCACGGGACTTCGACATCTCGCCCTATTTCGAGGTGGTCAAGCCAACCATCGCGCAGGGCTTCGACTACAAGGCGATGGCCTGGGCCGACTTGCCCGCCACCGCGCCCGAGGCGACGCTGGTCCCGGACGAGGTGATGGCCGCACATTCGTAAGGCGGCGCGGTCCTCTCCGCTGTCATCGCCGGGCTTGACCCGGTTCGTCACATGAAGACCTACGCGAGCTTTTTCCTTGCATCGGCTCATCATGGATGCCCGGCACAAGGCCGGGCGTGACGCCGCGTGTGACGCGCCGCAACGTATTCCGCTCACGCCCGCGGACGCGGGCATCCAGCCTTTGCCGCGGGGCCTGAAGCGCTGGGTCCCCGCTTCCGCGGGGACGAGCGGGTGAATGCTTTCAAACGGCCAAGAACGCACTTGCCCTTTTCCACCTCCTCCCTAACTGTGGCGGCATGATCGCCTCCGCCTTCAAAGCCCTCAATCAGATGTTCACCCCGCCGCTGCGCCGCGTGCTGTTCAAGGCCGTCGGCCTGGCGCTGCTGCTGATCGCCATCATCGGCGTCGGCCTGCAGCGCCTGTTCGCCGCCATGGCCAATAGCGGCGCCACCTGGGCCGAGCAGTCCACCGGCGTGACCTGGGGCTGGGAGGCGCTGACCTGGATCCTCTCGATCATGGCCAGCCTCGGCATCATCACCGGCGCTCTGTTCCTGATGCCGGCGGTCACCGCCTTTGTCGGCAGTTTCTTCGTCGACGAGATTGCCGACGTGGTCGAGCGCGAGCATTATCCGGCCGAACCCGTCGGCCGCGCGCTGCCGGTGTTCCGCGGGCTGGTCGAAGGCATCAAAATCGGCCTGCTGGCGCTGTGCGTCTATCTGGTCGCGCTGCCGTTCCTGATCTTTGCCGGCTTCGGCCTGGTGATCCTCTTTGTCGGCACGAGCTATCTGCTCGGCCGCGAATATTTCGAACTCGCGGCGATGCGCTTCCGGCCGCCGGAAGAAGCCAAGGCGATGCGCAAAGCGCACGCCGGCTATATCTTCCTCGCCGGCATGGTGATCGCGTTGTTCGTGTCGATCCCGATCCTGAACTTCGCCACGCCGGTGTTCGCCATGGCCTTCATGGTGCATTTGCACAAGAAGATGTCGGGCGGCCGGGCGGAGTTGATGGAGCCGGCAAGGTAGCCATCGTCGTGCCTTCTTCACCTCTCCCATAGGGAGAGGTCGGCGCACGAAGTGCGCCGGGTGAGGGGTCACAGATTATCGAGAGTCACTTTCCCCCTCACCCCACCCTCTCCCCCAAGGGGAGAGGGAGCGCGCTTCGACGGGCGGCAACACCTAGGCTACTACCCCCGCAAATCGATCACGCGCTTGGCCTTGCCGACCGAGCGCTCGAGGCTGCCCGGCGCCAGCGTCCGTACCTCGACGGTGACGCCGACCAGGTTCTTGATGTGTTGGACAAGGTCGCCATTGCAGGCCGCCCATGCGCCTTCTTCCACCCCCCGCCGCGCCTCGACCAGCACCGTCATCGCGTCCAGCCGTTCGCCGCGCCTGAGTTCGATCATGAAATGCGGCGACAGCCGGTCGTCGGTGAGGATGATCTCCTCGATCTGACCGGGAAATACGTTGACGCCACGCAGGATGATCATGTCGTCGGAGCGGCCGGTGATCTTCTCGATGCGCCGGAACGACCGCGCGGTGCCCGGCAGAAGCCGCGTCAGGTCGCGGGTGCAATAGCGGATTACCGGCATCGCCTCCTTGGTCAGCGACGTGAACACCAGTTCGCCGATCGCGCCGTCCGGCACGTTTTCGCCGGTCACCGGATCGACGATCTCGGGATAGAAGTGATCCTCCCAGACGTGCGGGCCGTCCTTGGTCTCGACGCATTCGCAGGCGACGCCCGGACCGATCACCTCCGACAGACCGTAGAGATCGACGGCATGGAGGTCGAAGGCCTGCTCGATTTCCTCACGCATGGCGTTGGTCCAGGGCTCGGCGCCAAACACGCCGATCCTGAGCGAACATTGGCGCGGATCAACGCCCTGGGCGCGGAATTCGTCCAGAATGGCGAGCATGTAACTCGGCGTGACGTGAATCGCGTCGGGCTCGAAATCGCAGATCAGCCGCACCTGCCGTTCCGTCATGCCCCCCGAGACGGGAATTACCGTGCAGCCCAGCCGCTCCGCGCCGTAATGCACGCCGAGGCCGCCGGTGAACAGGCCGTAGCCGGCGGCGTTGTGCAGCTTCATGCCGGGCCGCACACCGGCGGCGCGCAGGCAGCGCGCGATCACATTCGCCCAGGTGTCGAGGTCGCGCGCGGTATAGCCGACCACCGTCGGCTTGCCGGTGGTGCCGGACGAGGCATGAATGCGCACGACCTGCTCGCGCGGCACCGCGAACATGCCGAAGGGATAATGTCGGCGCAGGTCGTCCTTGGCGGTGAAGGGAAACCGTCCGAGGTCGGACAGCGTGCGCAGGTCATCCGGATGCGCGCCGGCCGCATCGAACGCCGCCTTGTAGTGCGCGACGTTGTCGTAGGCATGCCGGAGCGACCATTGCAGCCGCTGGAGCTGCAGCGCCGCGATCTCGTCGCGCGAGGCGATCTCGATCGGCTCGAGTTCGTCGCGGCGCGGCGCCAGGTCGGCGGCTGAGGTGCTGGGCCCCGCCATCAGATTTTCCGCTGCGCCGCGTTCCAGTGCTTCTCCAGATTGGCGATGAGTGCCGGGCTGAAGTGACAATAGGCCTGCTCGCGGCAATAGACCGCCATGTAGCGGCGGAACGTATCGAGCGGCTCCTCGCCGACGCGGAAAGCGCGGCGGTTGCTGGCGGCGCTGACCACGCCGGAGCCGGTGAAATCGTCGATGACGCGGTCGATGGTGGCGTCGACCGCGTCGGGCGCCACCACCTCGTCGCAGATCAGGCGGCCCTCGGCGCTGTCGCAGTCGAAGCGCCGTCCCATCATGATCGCCTGCCGCGCCGCGCGCGGGCCGACAAAGCGCGGGAGCCGCAGATTGGCGACGCCGGGAATGATGCCTTCCTTGCGCGCCGGCAGCGTCATGTAAGCATCGCGCGCGGCGACGACGTAATCCATCGCCAGCAGATACTGGCAGCCGCCGCCGATGGCGAAGACGTCGACGCCGGCGACCCACGGCTTCTCCAGCGTGCCGCCCCTCATCTCATCGGGGCCCGGCCCGCCGATGACCGACAGGCCGCGCAGCATCTTGTTGACGATGCCCATGTCGCGGCGGATGTACCAGAGATAGGGAATCTTGCCGCGGTAGAGATGCGTGAGGTTGATGCCGCTGGAGAACACCTTGCGGCCTTTGTACTTCGGATGCTCGACCACGCCGCCGCGCAGCACGCAGATGTGGCTCGAAGGATCGAGGATGGCGATGTCGGCCGCCGTCTCGGTGTCGTCCAGCGTGTCGCGGTCCTCGGCGTTGAGGAAACGCGGGTTCTGGATGGTCACCACCGCGGCCTTGCCGCGCCGCTCCACCCGCGCCGGGCCGAAGTCGATCACGCCGTCTTTTGCGAACGCCGCGGCGCGTTCGATCGCCTCCAGCTTTGGCTGCAGCATCGCCTCGCACAGGTGCATACCGCAGTCCGGCAGCGCCAGCACATGCGCGAGGAACAGGCCCTGATCGACCTCGATGCCGTCCTTCTCGCTTTGCAGCTTTTCCAGCTCTGCATCGACCGCGTCGCGTGTCGGCGTCAGGCCCGGCACCAGTTTGCTGGCGGCATAGGCAAGCTCGTCGACGCGCAGGAACGCGGTCAGGTTCTTGGTCAGCTTGCGATAGACCGCCTCGGCGTGATGCGTGAGGAACTGCTCGCGCGATGCGCGGCCCTGCGCCAGAATTTCATCGGCGGCCTGCTGCTGCGCCGGCGTGCGCTGCGGCTTGAGCGGCAAAGCGGCGAGCTCACTTGCGTTGGTCCGCCAGACTCGCGACGCGGTCGCCGCATCGCGCGCAAATGTGCCGGCAAAGCGCGGGGCCTTGCTGCCGGCCCGGCCTGACCCTTCCATGGCGCTCCCTGACCCGTTTTACGCGGCCGTCTTGCCCGGCCATTTGCACAGATCGGCAATGATACACACGTCGCAGCGCGGTTTGCGAGCCACGCAGATGTAACGCCCGTGCAGGATCAGCCAGTGGTGGGCATGGCTCTTGTAATGGGCCGGCACCACCGCATCGAGCTTCTGCTCGACCGCGAACACGTCCTTGCCGGTCGCCATGCCGGTGCGGTTGCCGACCCGGAAAATATGGGTATCGACGGCGATGGTCGGCTCGCCGAAGGCGACGTTGAGCACGACATTGGCGGTCTTGCGCCCGACCCCGGGCAGCGCCTCCAGCGCCGCGCGGTCCCGCGGCACCTCGCCGCCATGCTCGGCCACCAGCTTTTGCGCCAGCGCCGCGACGTTCCTGGCCTTGGTGCGGAACAGGCCGATGGTCTTGATCAGGTCGCGGATGCGGTCCTCGCCGAGCGCCGCCATTTTCGCCGGCGTGTCGGCCAAGGCAAACAAGGCCGGCGTCGCCTTGTTGACGCCGGCGTCGGTGGCCTGCGCCGACAACGCCACCGCCACCACCAACGTGAACGGATTGGAGTGCTTGAGTTCGGTCTTCGGCTCCGGGCTCGCCTCCTTGAAGCGGCGGAAGGCTTCCTCGATCTCGGCCGGCGCCATCGGCGGCACCGCGCCGGTGACGGCCTGCACGTCGGCCTTGACCTGTTTGGCGGGCGCTTTGCGCTTGGCGGCCTTGCCTTTCTTGGCCTTGGCCAGCGCCTTCTTCACGCTTTTGCGCACTGATTTTTTCGCCATTTTTCCGGTATAGTCGGGGGTATGGCTGCCGACAACGCCGACACCCTTGAACCCACGATCTTTTCCGCGGTCATCACCCCGCACCGGTCGCTGAAGCAGGCCGGCTTTTTAGTGCTGATGATCGCCTTCGGCGGGATCAGCTTTGTTGCCGGCATGGTGTTCCTGATGCTCGGCGCCTGGCCGGTGTTCGGCTTTTTCGGCCTCGACGTGCTGCTGCTGTACTGGGCGTTCCGCATCAACTACCGCGACGGCGGCGCCTACGAGGAAGTCACGGTGACGCCGTCGGCGCTCACCGTGCGCAAGGTCAATCCGCGGGGACGGGTTCGCGAATGGGTGCTGAACCCACTGTGGGTCAAGCTGGAGCGGATCGAGATCGAGGACTTCGGCATCAACCGTCTGCTGCTGATCTCGCGCGGCAAGCAGCTGATCGTCGGCAGCTTTCTCGGCCCCCACGAAAAGGCAACCTTTGCCAATGCGCTGGGACGTGCCCTCGGCGAGGCGCGGCGCGGCGTTTATCCGCCCGCCTCCTGAGGCCCGCAGGAATCGGGTGGGCAGCCTGCCCAGCCCGCTTTAGACAGCCGCATGACCATGACCCTCAGAAAACAAGCCAGTGACCAGCCCTACCCCGGCCTCGCGCCGCTGGCGACTGCGGCCGCCGACTACGACGTGGTGCGCCGCGCCATCGCCCATATCCGCGGCCACTGGCGGGCCCAGCCGGAGGTCGACACCATCGCCGAGGCGGCCGGGGTTAGCCCGACCGACCTGCATCATCTGTTCCGCCGTTGGTGCGGCCTGACGCCCAAGGCCTTCCTGCAGGCCCTGACGCTCAACAGCGCCCGTGAATTGCTGCGCGCCTCGGCCAGCGTGCTGGAAACGTCCTACGAGGTCGGCCTGTCCGGTCCCGGGCGGCTGCACGATCTCTTCGTCACCCACGAGGCGATGTCGCCCGGCGAATGGAAAGCGGGCGGTGAAGGCCTGACGCTCAGCTACGGTTTTCACCCATCACCGTTCGGTATGGCGCTGGTGATGGTGACGCCGCGCGGCCTCGCCGGCCTGGCGCTGGCCGACGCCGGCAAGGAGCGCACCGCGCTTGACGACATGCGCTCGCGCTGGCCGAAGGCGCGCTACGTCGAGGACGTCGCCGCCACCGCACCGACTGCGCGGCGCATTTTTGATACGGCGCTGTGGCGGCCCGAGCAGCCGTTGCGCGTGGTGCTGATCGGCACCGATTTCGAAGTGCGCGTGTGGGAGAAACTGCTGACGATTCCGATCGGCAATCTCACCACCTATTCCGGCCTCGCCGCCAAGGCCGGTTCGCCGAAGGCGGCGCGCGCCGTCGGCGCCGCGGTTGGAAAAAATCCGATCTGCTTTGTCGTTCCGTGCCATCGCGTCATCGGCAAGAACGGTGACATCACCGGCTTTCACTGGGGCCTGACCCGCAAGCGCGCCATGCTCGGCTGGGAAGCCGGCATCGTCGCGACGTAGCGGAACTGCGGCAACATCAAGACTTCGCTTTCGGAACCGGAACGCAAAAGCAGCGTCGGCGTTGTTTCGGTCGGCGGTCGCGGATCGCCGTTTTGAAACATGAGGAGGCGTTGATGAAAATCGTGATGCTCGCAGCCGCGGCTGCGTTGGCGCTGTCCCCGGTGGCCGCGATTGCCCAGGGTTCGACAGTGGGTGGTGCGGTTGGCGGCGCTGCCGCCGGTGCCGTTGTTGGTGGTCCTGTTGGCGCCGTTGTTGGTGCCGGCGTTGGTGGCGCCCTTGGCGCCGCGGCTGAGCCGCCGGCTGGCGTCGTGACCTATGTCGAGCGCGGCGACGCGCCGTCGGTCACCGTCCAGGAGCGCATTGTGGTCGGCGAAGCCGTCCCCGGCACTGTGGTGCTGCGCCCGGTCCCCGAGCACACCCAGTACCGCTACGCGGTCGTGAACAACCAGCGCATCATCGTTGATGCTCAGAGCGGCAAGGTCGTGAAGATCATCCAGTAAGCTATTCTGCTGGAACCTCAAAAGGCTCCGTCTCGCGACGGAGCCTTTTTTGCGTCTGCTGTTGCGCCGACGGCATTCCGGCTCAAGTTGACGGTAGCAGCGTGATCCTTCAAAACCGCCGCCATTGGCGAAACCGGGAATCCTTCGATGCAGAAGCGCCGTCCTGTGATGTTGGTGGTCCTCGACGGCTGGGGCTGGCGCGAAGAGATCGCCGACAACGCCGTTCGCCAGGCCAGGACGCCCGCCTTCGACCGGCTCTGGGCCGCAAACCCCCGCGCCTTTCTGAAAACCAGCGGTCTCGACGTCGGCCTGCCGACCGGACAGATGGGCAATTCGGAAGTCGGTCACCTGAACATCGGCGCCGGCCGGGTCGCGATGCAGGATCTGCCGCGCATTAACACGGCCGTTGCCTCCGGCGAGATCGCGCAACAGCCGGCGCTGGTCGACCTGATCGCCAAGGTGAAGCAGAGCGGCGGCACCTGCCATCTGGTCGGGCTGGTGTCGCAGGGTGGCGTGCATTCGCACGAGGATCACTGCGTTGCGCTGGCGCGCATCCTGACCGAGGCCGGCGTGCCGGCGGTGGTCCACGCGATCACCGACGGCCGCGATACGCCGCCGCAACTCGCGGCCGAGGACCTGAAGCATTTCGCCGCCGCGCTGCCGCCGACGGTACCGGTCGTGACCGTAGTCGGACGCTATTACGCCATGGACCGCGACAAGCGCTGGGAGCGCGTCACCAAGGCGTATCACGCCATCGTCGAGGGCGAGGGTCCGCACTTTGCCGATGTACCGTCGGCGATTGCGGATGCTTATGCCCACGGCATCCACGACGAGTTCATCGTGCCGGCGGTGATCGGGAGCTACGGCGGCATCAAGGATGGCGACGCCGTGCTGTCCTTCAACTTCCGCGCCGACCGCGTCCGTGAAATTCTGGCGGCGATGCTCGATCCGGCCTTTGGCGGCTTCGCCCGCAAGCGCACGGTCCGCTATGCCGCCGCCGTCGGCATGACGCAATACAGCGAAGACCTCGATCATCTGGTGCAGACGATTTTTCTGCCGCAGACCTTTCCGAACATCCTCGGCGAGGTCGCGTCACGTGCCGGCCGCACGCAATTGCGCATGGCCGAGACCGAGAAGTATCCGCACGTCACTTATTTTCTCAATGGCGGCCGCGAGGAACCTTACCCCGGTGAAGACCGCATCATGGTCGCGTCACCGAAGGTGGCGACCTACGATCTGCAACCGGAAATGTCGGCGCCCGAACTGACCGCCAAAGCGGTCGAAGCGATCGACTCCGGGAAGTACGATCTGATCGTGCTGAATTTCGCTAATCCCGACATGGTCGGCCATACCGGCGTGCTGGCGGCAGCCGTCAAGGCGGTGGAGACGGTCGACACGGGTCTTGGTCAGATCGCCGATGCCATCGCACGGGCCGGTGGCGCGCTGCTGGTGACCGCCGACCATGGCAACTGCGAGATGATGCGCGATCCGGTCACCGGCGGGCCGCAGACCGCGCACACCACCAATCCGGTGCCGGTGATGGTCATGGGCAGCGGGAAAACCGCCTTGGCCGACGGCCGGCTGGCCGACATCGCGCCGACCTTGCTGGCGCTGATGGAGCTGCCGCAGCCGGCGGAGATGACAGGCACATCGCTGCTGCGCGGCTAGCTTCAGAAATCCGTCAGCCCGAGCACATCCATCATCGAATAGAGGCCCGGCTTCTGCTGGCGTGCCCAGGCCGCGGCATGCAGCGCGCCGCGGGCGAAGATCATGCGATCCTCCGCCCGGTGCACCAGTTCGATCCGCTCGGCCTGCCCGGCGAAGATCACGCTGTGCTCGCCGACCACACTGCCGCCGCGCAACGTCGCAAATCCGATATCGCCCGGCTTGCGCGCACCGGTATGGCCATCGCGGACGACGTCCTTGTTCTTGGCGAGATTGATGCCGCGGCCCTCCGCTGCCGCCTGCCCCAGCAACAGCGCAGTGCCGGAGGGTGCATCGACCTTCTGGTTATGATGCATTTCGAGAATTTCAATATCGAAGGCGGCATCGAGCGTCTTGGCGACGCGCCGGGTCAGCGCCGCCAGCAGATTGACGCCGAGGCTCATGTTGCCGGATTTGACGATGACGGCCTTCTTGGCGGCTTCCCTGATCGCCGCCTCGTCGTCCGCGCTCAGGCCGGTGGTGCCGATGATGTGCACCTTGCCAGCCTTGGCGGCCTGCGCAGCGAAAGCCAGTGTGGCCGCCGGCGCGGTGAAGTCGATAATGCCGTCGGCCTTGTCCAGCAGCGCCTGGGCGTCGCCGGCGAGCTTCACGCCGTTCTCGCCGAGGCCGGCCAGTTGACCGGCGTCCCAGCCGATCAGCGGCGAGCGTGCGTCTTCCAGCGCCCCTGCGAGGGTGAATTCCTTGCTGTCGGCGATGGCCTTGACCAGCGTGCGGCCCATCCGCCCGCCGGCACCGGCGATCACAAGCCGCATCTCGGCCATGGTTCAAAACTCCCGGACTGATGTTTTGGGTATAGCGGGTTTAGGTGCTTGCCAAAGCACCGCCAGTCGACTTCGTAGTGGAAAGTAGTGAACGAGAAACAAAAAGCGTTTCCAGCCGTCGAAAATCGTTGATTCCCCAGCACTTATCGGCGGAAGTCTTAATTACGATCAAAAATTTTAGCGTTGCATGAATGACTTATCGGCTAAGCAAGCTCAATGAGGCCGAAAAAAGTAAGGTCACATTATTGGAATTTTAGTGCCTGCCGTTATGTGCGGTGTAAGCGCTTGAAGAATATATAGTTATTTTGCGCGAATCTTCTGCTGCGCTTTACCAAAAGTAAAACAAAACGTAGGTATGCCCAATTTCGGCAGATTTCTGCCACAACGTCCTAAACCAATTTTTTTATAAATTCCAGATACTTAGACCTTTGTTCCATCTATACAGATTCTCTTTCGAGTTGGCTGGAAAATTAACTGTCAAGCGCTATCTTCCGTGTGTATTACAAATTAATTGAGCCGTCGGCACCAGATCGGTACCGCTGCGGACTCGCACGACTCGGGAGCAGGGCACATGACATCCGCGCACGAAAACTCGCTAGAGTACGTGCCGATTACCGGTAGAGGCGTAACGGCACTTGATAACAGAAAAGAACACAACAATAACAGCCCAGTCGAGGTTGCCAGTCTCCGTGCGAGCATCGATAAAGTAAAGGAGCGCAACTTTAAGTCGCTTTTGAACTTGGCCGCGGCAGCGAAGAAGCTGGCACGCGGCTAACGCGCAGTCTGGGGAGTGCGCGGGTTGGGGGGTAATTGCTTGAGCAAAATACCTGTGCCTGAAAGCACAATCACGGACCGTACCAAGCTTTTACTCGATCACGCGAAAGAACTGATTGCAGCCGGAACGCTTCCTGCTGGAGTCGTCGAAATCCGCGAACATCGATTCAAGCACATTTGTGAAGGATATTTCCTTCTAAATTGGGCCTACAAAGATTGGCGGATCGAGGATGGTCATTTCACGGAGTTGCCGAAGGTAGCGGCGCTCCAATGTTTGACCATTTCTCGTTATCAGCCGTTCTTTCCTTTGAAAACGCCGGTTGATGAAGCGAACATCGTCGAATTAAAGCCTAACGAAATTTTTGCATTTTCGTACGCCCTCGGGATATTGGGTGTGGAATTTGAGGCAGATACGCCGGAGAAAATCGACTTTTGGCTTCGGGTTCTTGACGTAATATCTACCGCTAGGATTCAAACGCTAGAAACTTATTCGGTCGACAAATCCGCTAAAATTAGTCAGCCGCTGTCCTATTATAGAGATCAGATCACATCGATCCACCCGGACGACAAAGGAACTATCAGCGCTCTAATTTGCATTTTTGAACTGATGTCCAAAAAGCGCACCGATCTCGGCATCACTCACTAGAATTGGGCTTGGCTGCTGTTGGTTGTCCAAAGTCTCTCTTTGGATGGCCTTGTCCGATCGGTATCGCAACCATTTTGAGCGCCTCATTAAACCGGCCAGAAGCCCCGGTCGCAGTCGTTGTGTAAGTAGGGTGTAGTCAGCCGGCCTAGGGCTGCTCGCCGTCGTAGCCTTCGATAATGATGATATCGGCCACCGCATTCGCCTGCCGTATCTTGATATTGGCCTGGTATTCGGGCGACCGGTAGCAGGCCAGTGCCGCGGCATAATCAGGGAATTCGATCACCACATTGCGCGACCGGGCCGTGCCCTCGGGCGCCTCGAATTTGCCGCCACGGACGACAAAGCGGCCGCCGAACTTCTTGAAGATCGCCGGGTTGGCCGCCGCGTAGGGTTTGTAGCCGTCCTCATTGGACACATCGACGCGCGCGATCCAGTAGCCTTTCGCCATGCCGCTCCCCTCAGGTTATGGCCTGCTTCATCTCGGTGAAGATGGCCTCCGCCGCCGCTTTCGGATCGGCGGCCTCGACGATCGGCCGGCCGATCACCAGATAATCGGCGCCGGCGGCGATCGCCCTGGCCGGTGTCATGACCCGCTTCTGGTCGCCGGCGGCAGCGCCGGCCGGACGGATGCCCGGCGTCACCAGCGCCATCGACGGGCCGACCAGCTTGCGCAGATTGGCGGCCTCTTCGGCGGAGCACACCAGGCCATCGACGCCGAGATCGCGCGCCTGACCTGCGCGTTGGGCGACCAAGGCACTGACGCCGAGCTTGGAGCCGGCCGCAAACAAATCGGCGTCATCATAGGACGTCAGCACCGTCACCGCGAGAATGCGCAGCGACGCGCCGCGCTTGGCCTCGACCGCCGCCTTCATGGTCTGCGGATAGGCATGCACGGTGAGGAACGTGGCGCCGACTTTCGCAACGCTCTCGACGCCTTTGGCGACGGTGTTGCCGATATCGTGCAGCTTGAGATCGAGAAACACCTTCTTGCCGGCGCCGATCAGGCTCTCGGCAAATGACAGGCCGCCGGCGAAGGCGAGCTGATAGCCGATCTTGTAAAACGTCACGGAATCGCCGAGGCGCGCGACCATCGCTTCGGCCTCTTTCACCGTCGGCAGGTCGAGCGCGACGATCATCCGGTCGCGGGCGTTTACTTCCTTTGGTCCGTTCATGCCATCAGCCTTCATGCGAATAGTCTTGCCATGTCCGCCAGCCGCGCGAGCTGCGCCCGCAGCAGATTAGCGGTGCGGAGTTCGATGATGTTGTCCATGTCGTCGAAGGCCTGGTCGGCCTGCTGCACCGCCACCTGCTCCGGAATGACCAGCGCGCCGCAGCCGAGCTCGAGGATCTGCCGCAGCGCCATCAGCGAGCGCAAGCCGCCGGTGCGCTCCGGCGAGGCGGCGCTGATGGCGAAAACGCGGTTTCTGAACGCGGCGTACAGCGGGTCGTTGCGTTCGCGCACACGCGACACCCAGTCGATGGCGTTCTTGAGCAGCGGCGTGACCGAGGCGGAATATTCCGGACTGGCGATGAACACGCCCTGATGCGCCATGATCATCTGCTTCAGCTTGACCGCGTTGGCGGGCAGATCGCGCGCCTCGAGATCGGCGTCATAGATCGGCAGCGGGTAATCCTGCAGCGAGATACGCGTCACGTCGGCGTCGATCAGCGTCAGTTCCTTGGCCGCCAGCGCCGCCAGCCGGGCGTTTTGCGATCCGGCCCGGATCGAGCCCGGGATCACCAGTATCTTCGGATTGGGCATCGGCGGCACTCCTCGCGCCCGCCCTGAATAACATGCGATCCATCGCCCGTCATTCCGGGACGCACGCGCACGCCCAATGGCAAATGCGGGAGCAAAGTGCGCTCAGCCCCGGATTGACTCTGTGAGGGATAGCGAAAGCCGGCGTTACTTGCCGCGATAGATCCAGACGCGGGCCGGCGGCAGATTCATCCAGATCAGCTCGGAGGACTCAGCCTTGATGCCGGTATGCGCCTTCGGAATCGGCGCGCTCATGGCGTAGGTGAACTGAATGAAGGGGGCGCCCGGCTTCAGCAGGTTCATCGCATCGCCGATCAGGCGCAGCCGCGTGCGCAGCGGCTTGGTCACCAGCGGCAGGCCGGACACCATCGCGGCCGCCGGTTCGCGCACGAACGTCTCCAGCAGGCCGCGCAGGCGATAGGCATCGCCCTGCACCACCGTCGCGGCCGGATAGCGGGCGCGCAGCAGGGCGCAGAAGTCGGGATTGAATTCGACGAGGATCAAGCGGGACGGATCGATGCCGCGCTTGACCAGCGCTTCCGTGACCGGGCCGGTGCCGGGCCCAAGCTCAATCACCGGACCGCTCGACGCCGGATCGACGTAGCTCGCCATGGTGCGGGCGAGCGCCTTGCTGGACGGCATCACGGCGCCGGTCGACAGCGGCTTTTCGATCCACGAACGAATGAACTGAACCTGGTCGTCGAGACGCAGGTTCTTCTTTTCGGCGCGCGCTAGTGAATGTGAGGGCATTGCTGCGGGATCACGCCTTGATGCGGGTGGAAACAAGCCCGCGCCTCTCACGGGTATAGGGCGCGGGGCGAAGGGTCAAGATGGCTACTCCGAATGGCTGCCGCGGGTTCCCATTCCGTCGAGAAAGTCTTTGACTTTATTGAAGAATCCGGACGACTCCGGTTGCGTATCCTGGGACGACAGTTTTTCGAACTCGGCCAGCAATTCGCGCTGACGTTTGCTCAGGTTCTGCGGCGTTTCGACCGTTACTTGAACGTACATGTCGCCGCTTTGTTTCGACCGCAGCACCGGCATGCCCTTGCCGGACAGGCGGAAACGCCGGCCGGTCTGGGTGCCGCCGGGAACCTTGACCCGGGCCGTGCTGCCGTCGATCGCCGGCACCTCGAAATCGCCGCCCAGCGCCGCCGTACCCATCGAAATCGGTACCCGGCAGTGCAGGTCGGCGCCATCGCGCTGGAAAAATTCGTGCGGGGCCAGGGAGAGGAAAATATAGAGGTCGCCGGGCGGTCCGCCGCGCACGCCGGCCTCGCCCTCGCCGGCGAGACGGATGCGGGTTCCGTCCTCGACGCCGGGCGGAATATTGACCGAGAGCATGCGCTCGCGCGTGGTCCGGCCGGCGCCTTCACAAGACTGGCATGGATCTTCGATCATTTGACCGCGGCCCTGACACACCGGGCAGGTGCGCTCCAGCGTGAAGAAGCCCTGGGCGTGCCTGATCTTGCCGGCGCCGCCGCAGTGCTGGCACGCTTTCGGCTTGGTGCCCGGCTTGGCGCCGGTGCCGGAGCAGGTTTCGCAGGTCACTGAGGTCGGGATGCGGATCTGCGCGGTCTTGCCGCCGAACGCGTCCTCAAGGGTGATTTCCATGTTGTAGCGCAGGTCAGAGCCGCGCTCGCGCCCGTTGCCGCGGCCGGCACGCCGCCCGCCGGCCATGCCGAACAGGTCGTCGAAGATGTCGGAGAACGACGAGGCGAAGTCGGCGCCGAAGCCCGGCCCCCCGCCACCGCCCTGCTCGAACGCGGCATGGCCAAAGCGGTCATAGGCGGCGCGCTTGTCGCCGTCCTTGAGCACATCATAGGCCTCGCTGAGTTCCTTGAACTTGTGCTCGCAGTCGGCGTTGCCGGGATTGCGATCCGGATGGTGCTGCATCGCCAGCTTGCGATAGGCGGCTTTCAGCTCGACTTCGGTGCAGGTCTGCGAGACGCCAAGAATCTCGTAGTAGTCGCGTTTGGACATTCTCTACTTCCTCGTCCTGAGGGGCGATCTGAAAGATCGCGTCTCGAAGGACGAAGCCCCGATTGATAGGCCGCGAACAAAATGGCCCCCATCCTTCGAGACGCGCTGTGCGCTCCTCAGGATGAGGGCCATGGTGTGGCTCCGGCCGTTACGCCGACTTCTTGTTGTTCTTGTCGTCGTCGACTTCCGTAAACTCGGCGTCGACCACGTCTTCCTTCTTGCCGTCGGCGCCGGTGGCGCTTTCGCTGTCGTCGGGGCCGGACGACCCTTCCGCATTCTTGTACATCGCCTCGCCGAGCTTCATCGACGCCTGCGCCAGCGTGTTGGTCTTGGCGGCGATGCCGGCCGCGTCGTCGCCCTTCAGCGCTTCCTTGAGGTCGGCAATAGCGTTTTCGATCGCGCTGCGATCATCCTCGCCAACCTTGCTGCCGTGCTCGGCCAGCGCCTTCTCCGTCGAATGGACCAGCGCCTCGGCGTGGTTCTTGGCTTCGACCGCGGCCTTGCGCGCCTTGTCCTCCTCGGCGTGCGATTCCGCGTCCTTGACCATCTTCTCGATGTCGGCTTCCGACAGACCGCCCGACGCCTGGATGCGGATCTGCTGTTCCTTGTTGGTCGCCTTGTCCTTGGCGTTGACGTTGACGATGCCGTTGGCGTCGATGTCGAACGTGACCTCGACCTGCGGCACGCCGCGCGGCGCCGGCGGAATACCGACCAGATCGAACTGGCCGAGAATCTTGTTGTCGGCCGCCATTTCACGCTCGCCCTGGAAGACGCGGATGGTCACCGCGTTCTGGTTATCCTCGGCGGTCGAGAACACCTGGCTCTTCTTGGTCGGGATCGTGGTGTTGCGGTCGATGATGCGGGTGAACACGCCGCCCAGCGTTTCAATGCCGAGCGAGAGCGGGGTCACGTCGAGCAGCAGCACGTCCTTGACGTCGCCCTGCAGCACGCCCGCCTGAATGGCAGCGCCGATGGCAACGACTTCGTCCGGGTTGACGCCCTTGTGCGGCTCCTTGCCGAAGAACTGCTTCACCACTTCCTGGACCTTCGGCATGCGCGTCATGCCGCCGACCAGAACGACTTCGCCGATTTCGGCGGCGGTGAGGCCGGCATCCTTGAGCGCCTTGCGGCACGGCTCGACGGTCTTCTGGATCAGGTCGTCCACCAGCGCTTCGAACTTGGCGCGGGTCAGCTTCATGGTGAGATGCTTCGGACCGGTCGCATCCGCGGTGATGAACGGCAGGTTCACTTCGGTCTGCGTGGTCGACGACAGCTCGATCTTGGCCTTTTCCGCAGCTTCCTTCAGCCGCTGCAGTGCCAGCTTGTCCTTGCGCAGGTCGATGCCCTGCTCTTTCTGGAATTCGTCGGCCAGGTAATTCACCAGCCGCATGTCGAAGTCTTCGCCGCCGAGGAAGGTGTCGCCGTTGGTCGACTTCACTTCGAACACGCCATCGCCGATCTCAAGCACGGAGATATCGAAGGTGCCGCCGCCGAGATCGTAGACGGCGATGATGCCCGACTTTTCCTTGTCGAGGCCGTAGGCGAGCGCGCCCGCGGTCGGCTCGTTGATGATGCGCAGCACCTCGAGGCCGGCGATCTTGCCGGCGTCCTTGGTGGCCTGACGCTGGGCGTCGTTGAAGTAAGCCGGGACGGTGATGACGGCCTGATCGACCTTCTGCCCGAGATAGGCTTCGGCCGTTTCCTTCATCTTCTGAAGGATGAAACCGGAGATCTGCGAGGGCGAATAGCTCTTGCCGTCGATCTCGACCCACGCATCGCCATTACCGGCCTTTGCGATCTTGTACGGGACGAGTTTCTTGTCCTTTTCGACCATCGGGTCTTCGTAGCGCCGTCCGATGAGGCGCTTGACCGCGAAGATGGTGCGTTCCGGATTGGTGACCGCCTGGCGTTTCGCGGACTGCCCGACCAGCCGCTCACCGTCGTCGGTGAAAGCGACGATCGAAGGCGTCGTGCGCATGCCTTCGGCGTTCTCGATCACTTTCGGCGTCTTGCCTTCCATGACGGCGACGCACGAATTGGTGGTGCCGAGGTCGATGCCGATGACCTTGCCCATGTTCTTCCTCTTTTATTTGCGGCAGGCCGGCCGGGCCACTTGGCGCCCGTATGGGATCGTCCACGGCTCATCCGCAGACCCCCTATCCAGCCCCCTGGATACACGATTGCCCGCGTCATCCGCGGTGCAAGGCTCATATAGGAGGGCCCCGGGGGGCCGCAAGACGCAAGTGTGGCAGAGTGTTGCAGCAAGGGGCGGCCCCGGGCCCCACCCCCCGCTCATCGACCCCGGATTTGACTGCGGCGAGCGGCTGCCATTGCCGCGCGCCACGTCCGCGCCTAAGTCGTCCGGCAGACCACTGTTCGACCCTTCCCGGCGGCTTCCTGAAAGTAGCGCATGCCCATGTCGCGCCGATCGACCTTTGTTCTCGTGGCTGCCCTGGTTGTGGCGAGTGCCTCAGCGCTGCCTGCGGCGGCCGAACCGGTGTACCCTGCCGGTCTGCGCATCGGACTTGAGCCGGTGGGCAAACTGGTGCCGAGTCAGCGATTCCCCGGATTCGAGGACGCCGACCGTAAAGTCGCGGTCACCGTGGTCGAACTGCCCGGGATTGCCTACGCGGAACTGGAACGTTCAGCCTTGGCCAAGGACCAGCCCGGCGTCGATGGCGTGGAGCACGAAAAATTCTCCTTCAGCGGCGGCAACGGCGTTCTCGTCAGCGGCCAGTCCACCCAGGACGGAGTGGCATCGAGAAAATGGATCCTGCTGGCGGCGGGCACTCCGGAGCAGGACGTCACCATGCTGATCAACGTCCATGTGCCGGAGGACGCGCGCGATGTCTATACTGACGAACTGATCCGCAAGCTGCTCGCCAGCACCACCGTCCGGCGCGCGCCGATCGCCGAGCAGGTCGGCCTGCTGCCCTTCACGCTTGGCAATATGGCTGGTTTTCGGGTGATGCAGGTGCTGCCGGCTGGCGGAGCGATCCTGACCGACGGGCCGAGCGACGACATCAGCAAACAGCCCTACATGATCGTCACGATCGGACGCGGCGGACCGGCCAATGCGAGCGATCGGGGCCGCTTCGTCAATGACTTGCTGATGACGACGCCGCTGCGTGAGGTCCGGCTGGAGCTGTCCGAACCGATGCGCCTCAACGGCCAGCCAGGCTACGAAACGCGGGCCCAAGCCAAAGGCCCGGCTGAGGATCCGGTGGCGCTGGTGCAGTGGGTACGTTTCGGCAGCGGCGGCTTTATGCGGATTATCGGCGTAGCCCCCAAAGATCAGTGGGACACGCTGTTTCCGCGCTTCCGTGCGGTCCGCGACGGAATCGAAGCCAAATAGCGCCTATTGCGCCGGGCTGTCATTGTCCGGTGCTGCCGGCTTTGCCTTCGGCGCCGCCTTGGCGACCCCGACCAGCGCCGGCCGCAGCATCCGCTCGCCCAGCATGTAGCCGGCCTGAATCACCTGCGCGACATGGCCCGGTGGCACGTCGGCCTCCGGCACCTCGAACATCGCCTGATGGACGTTCGGATCGAACCGCTCGCCATCGGGAGAGAATTTCTTGACGCCGTTCTTCTCCAGAACCTTCATCAGTTCGCGCTCGGTCAGCTCGACGCCCTCGATCATCGCCTTCAGCTTGGCATCGGCCGAGTCGCGCAGCTCCGGGCCGATGGCCTCCAGTGCGCGGTGCATGTTGTCGGCCACCGCCAGCACGTCACGGGCAAAGCCGGAGACGCCATAGACCCGCGCATCGGCGATCTCGCGGTCGGTCCGCTTGCGCAGGTTCTCCATGTCGGCGAGCGTGCGCAGCAGCTTGTCCTTGAACTCCGCGGCAGCTTCCAGCGCGGCGGTTACCTGCTCGGCCGGCACCATCTCGGGCGCGCCAGCGGCGGCATCGCCCTCAGACTTGGCAACGGTGTCGTTATCGGCAGGCTTATCCGTCATGATCTCAATCCGTCCTCAGAAATGTTCGATTGCCCGGGATATCAGGGTTCGCGGCGCAAAAATCAAGCTTTCACGGTGTTTAAGTGGTCAAAAGCCGGCTGACCACGCGGGCCGTATAATCGACCATCGGGATGATGCGGGCGTAATTGAGCCGGGTCGGGCCGATCACGCCGATCACCCCCACAATCCGGCCCTCGCCATCGCGATAGGGCGCGACGATGGTGGACGAGCCGGACAGCGAGAACAGCTTGTTCTCCGAACCGATGAAAATGCGTACGCCGTCGGCGCGCTCGGCGCGGCCGAGCAGATCGATCACGCCGCGCTTGGTCTCCAGCGCATCGAACAGCGAGCGCACGCGCTCGAGGTCCTCGAGCGCATGCAGATCGTCCAGCAGGTTGGAATGGCCGCGCACGATCAGTTGACGCTCGTCGCTCTCGCCGCCCGACCAGCTCGCCAGCCCGGTTGAAATGACCTTCTGGGTGAGCTGGTCGAGTTCGGCCTGTCCCTTCACCAGCGCGTTTTCGATTTCGCTGCGCAGTTCGTTCAGCGTCTTGCCGCGCAGGTGGGCGTTGAGAAAATTGGCCGCCTCGGTCAGCGCCGACGGCGGCAGTCCGGCCGGCACGTTGAGCACACGATTTTCGACCTGGCCGTCCTCGGCGACCAGCACCGCCAGCGCGCGCTCCGGCTCCAGCCGCACGAACTCGATATGCTTGAGCCGCACATTGTGCTTGGCGGTCAGCACGACTCCCGCTGATCGGGTGAGGCCCGAGAGCATCTGCGAGGCTTCGGTCAGCACCGTCTCGACAGACTTGTTGGTCCCGGCGCCGGCCACTTGGGCTTCGATCGAGCGACGGTCGGTTTCCGTCAAGTCACCGACCTGCATCAAGGCATCGACAAAAAACCGCAGGCCGAGTTCGGTCGGCAGCCGGCCGGCCGAGGTATGCGGGGCGAAGATCAGGCCGAGCTGCTCGAGATCGGACATCACGTTGCGCACCGAGGCCGGCGACAGCGCGATTGGCAGAATACGCGACAAATTGCGCGAGCCGACCGGCTCGCCGGTGGTCAGGTAGCTTTCGACGATCGAGCGGAAGATCTCCCGCGAACGCTCGTTCAGCGCCGCGAGGCTGACCTGGGTCGCTCCGATCGGAACATCGTGGGAAGCCAAGGGGTAACTCCTTCAACACGCCTTAGAATTGACCATTCGGGCGGCTATTTTCAAGTTGAGCTTGCCGATGACGACCTACCATGGCAGCTTTTCATTGGACTGCCCCACATAATCGGCAGCGCGGCCGTATCGAAAGCGTTACCTTGGATGTTTCGTTGGTTAACCAGTAAGCGACGCGGTCAGGCGGCAGGTTTGCTTGTCGCGCTGTACGCGTTGTGTCTGGTGACGCCGACGGCGGTGATTGCCGCCTTTGATGCCGCTTCTGCGCACTGCATTACCGACAAAAATCACGGCCAAGCCGATCACCCCGCCAGCCACGAGATGGGCCAAGACCATCACGGTAACGACGGATCAAACCACCCCTCCGATTCGGGCGACGGCGAAAAAGGCCAGGCTGGCAAGTGCTGCGGCGTGTTCTGCGTCAGTGCGATCTCTCCCGCTGGAGAGGGGTGGGACTGGCGCCACCCACCGGCGGCACACGTTGCCTCGCTCTTTGTAGCAAGCCTGTCCGGGCAAGATTCCGACCGCATCGACCGCCCACCGCGATTCCTCCTGTCGCTTTGAACCGTCGTGCCGTTGCGGCGTGAGCCGCCGCGCGCGCGTGCCATCAACCGACGCCTGAGGAATTCGTCATGTCCACGTCCGTATGGCCGTGGTCGACCGCTGTAATTCAGTGTTCGACCGTCCGGCGCTATTCGCTGCCTGCCGCTGTCGCGGCCGTCACGCTGCTGCTGCAGGGATGCACGGCGGTACCCCCGCAGCCGTTTGCCGCCGCCCAGCCGTCCGATCCTGAGGTCCGCGTTCCCGCTGCGGCGTACCGCCCTGTCCTCAGCGGCTATTCGAGCCAGCGGCCGGTGGAGCCCCTGCCGTGGCTCGAGCAGAACCGGCGCGTCACTCCCAGCCAGAAGCGGTGACGCCATGATGCATCGATCAGTTTCGCATTCCTCCCCACGCCGTCCAGCAGCCCGCCTTGCCGCGAGCATAACCGGCGCATTTCTGCTGGCCGGCTGCGCCAGCTTTTCACCCGACGGCGGCATGACGCCGGTCGCAACCTTCGCCGACGTCACACTCGGCAAAGAAGTCGCCGTGCTGCGCACCGACGCCGAAACGCGGGTGGCACGAGGCGAAGTCGAGCGTCTGCTCAAGCGTCCGATCACCGCCGACGCCGCGGTGCAGATCGCCTTGCTGAACAACCGCGGCCTGCAAGCCGCCTACAACGAACTTGGCCTTGCCGAAGCCGGCATGGTCGGCGCCAGCCTGCCGCCCAATCCGACAATTGCACTGTCGCGCATGGCCGGATCGGGCGAGGTGGAGATCGAACGCAAGATCGTCGCCAATATCCTGTCGCTGGTGACCTTGCCGGCCCGCGCCGAGATCGCGTCGCAGCGCTTCCGTCAGGCACAACTGCGGGCGATGGCCGAAACCATGCGGACCGCAAGCGAGGCGCGTCGCGCTTTCGTCCGTGCGACCGGCGCGCGTGCCAAGGCGACTGTTCTTGCGCAGGCTCAGACCGCGTCGGCTACCGCCCTGCAACTCACCAAACGCATGGGCGAAAGCGGCGCCATTAACAAACTTGACCAGGCCCGCGAGCAGGTATTCCACGCTGACATCGCCGGGCAACTGGCGGTCGCGCGGCGTGCCGTCGATAGCGACCGCGAGCAACTGGTGCGCGCCCTCGGTCTGTGGGGTGGCGATCTAAACTTCAAGTTGGCGGCGCTGCCGCCCCTGCCAGTCCGCGCCCGCGCCCAGCCGGCCGTCGAAGTCGACGCCATCCGTCGCCGCATCGATCTGCAGATCGCGCGAATTGAGGTCGAGACGCTGGCGAAATCCTACGGGCTTACGCAGGCGACGCGCTTCGTCAATCTGTTGGAGGTGGCCGGCATCTCCAAGACCACGCGCGGCGATGGCGACAGCGTCACCGAGCGCGGCGTCGAAGTTGAATTTCAAATACCCTTGTTCGACTTCGGCGAAGTGCGCGCCCGCGAGGCCGAGCAACGTTACCAGATGGCGATCAACCGCCTGGTCGAGAAGGCCGTCAACGTCCGCTCCGAAGCGCGCAATGCGTATCGCTCCTATCGTGCGGCCTATGACATCGCGGCGCATTACCAACGCGAGGTCTTGCCGCTGCGCAAGATCATCTCGGACGAAATGCTGCTGCGCTACAACGCCATGCAGATCGATGTGTTCGCACTGCTGACGGAGTCGCGCCAGCGCCTCGCCGCCAACGCCGCCGCTATCGATGCCCGACGCGACTTCTGGCTTGCCGACGCCGATCTCATGCTCGCCGTCAGCGGCGCCGGCGGCAGCGCCGGTGGCAGTCCCGGTGGCGCACCGTCCTCATCCACTATCGCCATTGCCGGCGAAGCCGCCGGCCACTGAAGGAGAGCGATCATGTTTTCGCGCAGAGGATTTCTCGGATCGGCCGCCGCGCTTGCCGGCGCCACCGCAGTGAGCGGGCGCACCGCCGCCGCTGCTATTCCCGAGGCGGCAACCATGGATTCGGCAGTGATGCAGCCGCCGCTTTATCCATCGAACGGCCCCGACTATCAGCCGGTGGTGACGCTCAACGGCTGGACGCTGCCGTGGCGCATGAACGGCGACTGGAAGGAATTTCACCTCGTTGCCGAACCGGTGGTGCGCGAGATCGCGCCGGGCATGAAGGCGCATTTGTGGGGCTATAACGGCCAGTCGCCGGGCCCGACCATCGAATGTGTCGAAGGCGACAAGGTGCGGATCTTTGTCACCAACAAGCTGCCCGAAAACACCACCGTTCACTGGCACGGCATGCTGCTGCCGAATGGCATGGACGGGGTCGGCGGCGTGACGCAGCCGCACATTCCGCCCGGAAAGACCTTCGTTTACGAGTTCGTCATGCAGAAGAGCGGGACCTTCATGTACCACCCGCACTCGGATGAAATGGTGCAGATGGCGATGGGCATGATGGGCTTCTTCGTCGTGCACCCGCGCGACCCGGCCTTCATGCGCGTCGACCGCGATTTCGTTTTCCTGCTGAACGCCTTCGACATCGATCCCGGCGCCTATGTGCCGAAGATCATGACGATGCTGGATTTCAATCTGTGGACCTGGAACAGCCGCGCCTTCCCCGGCATCGACCATCTGGTCGTGCGCCAGGGCGACCGGGTGCGAATCCGCTTCGGCAATCTCACCATGACCAACCATCCGATCCACATGCACGGTTACCACTTCGCCGTGACCTGCACGGATGGGGGCTGGGTGCCCGAGAGCGCGCGCTGGCCGGAGACCTCCATCGATGTCGGCGTCGGTGCGATGCGAGCCTTCGAATTCGTCGCCGACGTACCCGGCGACTGGGCGATCCACTGTCACAAGTCGCACCACACCATGAATGCCATGGGCCACGGCGTAAAAACCTTCATCGGCGTGCCGCAGCGCGACACGGTCAAGACCATCCAGCGGCTCGCCTCACCCGATTACATGGCGATGGGTTCGGCCGGCATGGGGGAAATGGGCGAAATGGAAATGCCGATGCCCGATAACACGCTGCCGATGATGACCGGGTTCGGACAGTTCGGGCCGATCGAGATGGGCGGCATGTTCTCGGTGGTGAAAGTGCGCGAGGGGCTGGATCGCAACGATTACAAGGACCCTGGCTGGTACCAGCACCCGCCCGGCACCGTTGCCTACGAATACAAGGAGCCCGTACCTGACGCACCGAGCCGCAAGAGCGACGCGGCGCCGAAGCCGGGCGAAGTCGAAGTTCAGGTCGTCAAGCCACGCGCCAAGTCTCACAAACACTGAACAGGAGAGAATAATGCAATCTGTGTTTCACTTCACACTCGCGGCTCTCGCCGGCGCTTTGATATCCGGGTCGGCCCTGGCCGCGCCCGGCGGCGCGGCGGGCCACAGTCACAGCCACGAAAGCTTCTCGGCCGGCGAGCCCGGTGATCCCAAGCGCCCGGCGCGAACGATCCAAATCACCATGCGCGAAAGCGACGGCAAGATGCTGTATGCGCCCGAACGTCTGGATATAAAACGCGGCGATCAGGTTCGCTTCATCATCGTCAATAACGGCGCACTCGATCATGAGTTCATTCTCGCGACGACCGAAGAAAACCTGAAACACGCCGAGGAAATGAAAAAGAATCCGGAAATGGAGCACGACGACCCCAACGCCAAGCGCGTGGCGCCGAAAAAGAGGCGCGAGATCCTCTGGCGTTTCACCAAAGCCGGGCAGTTCGAATATGGCTGCCTGATCCCGGGTCACAGAGAAGCCGGAATGACCGGCTTCATCACCGTCAAGTAAAGAACAGGAACACGATCATGAACAGCAAAGTACTGTCTGCTGCCGTTCTATTGACGTTGGCTATCGGATTGGCAGCACCGGCTTATGCGCAATCATCGCTGGTCGATGGTGAGGTCCGGAAGGTCGATACTGCAGCCGAGAAGATCACCCTGCGGCACGGGCCGATGAAGAAGTTCGACATGGACGACGGCATGACCATGGTGTTCCGCGTCAAGGACAAGGCCATGCTCAAGCAGGTGAAAGCCGGCGACAAAGTCAGATTCGACGCCGACAAGATCAACGGCCAGTTCACCGTGACCCGGATCGAAAAGGCCAAATAGCCTTGGGCCTTGCCGCGGCGGACCCCGCTTCGTAAAAGCTCTGCGCAGGAGCGGACGGAGCGTCCGCGACCAAAAGGAGCGACGATGCGGCCAAGCAAACGACAGGTCGACGAGCTGCGCGCCGTGTCGCTCGAACGCGGCGTGGTCAAGTACGCCGAAGGTTCGTGCTTTGTGAAGTTCGGCGACACCCATGTGCTGGTCACCGCCAGCCTGGAAGAACGCCTGCCACCGTGGCTCAAGGGCCAGGGCCGCGGCTGGGTCACCGCCGAATATGGCATGCTGCCGCGTGCCACCCACGACCGTAACCGCCGCGAAGCCAGCACCGGCAAGCAGGGCGGCCGCACCGTCGAGATCCAGCGGCTGATCGGCCGCTCGTTGCGCTCGGTCATCGACCTGCAGGCGCTGGGCGAACGGCAGATCACCGTCGACTGCGATGTGATCCAGGCCGACGGCGGCACCCGCACCGCGTCGATCACCGGCGCCTGGGTGGCGCTGGCCGATTGCCTTGCCTGGATGAAGACCCGCGACATGTTCAAGGCGCAGGGCAATGCCGAGGTGCTGCGCGACCATATCGCCGCGGTGTCCTGCGGCGTCTACAACAACACCGCGGTGCTCGACCTCGACTATGCCGAGGATTCGGAAGCCGAGACCGACGCCAATTTCGTCATGACCGGCGCCGGCAACATCGTCGAGATCCAGGCCACCGCCGAAAAGACCGCTTTCAGCGAAGACCAGTTGCTGGTGCTGCTCGGCCTTGCGCGCAAGGGCATCGAGAAGCTGGTCGGCTTGCAGAAAATGGCGGTGATGTGAGGTCTTGATCCCTCCCCTGAAAGGGGAGGGTGGCGAGCGAAGCTCGCCGGGTGGGGTTTACGTCGCGACCATCCCCCACCCGACCGCTCGCAATTGCTCGCGGCCACCCTCCCCCGTAAACCGGGGGAGGGATAAGGAAGAAAAAATGCACCGTCGCCTCACCGGCCCCGTCGTCATCGCCACGCACAACCCGGGCAAGCTCGCCGAGATGCGCGAGCTGCTCTCGCCTTACGGCATCGCGGCGCAATCCGCCGGCGAACTGAACCTGCCCGAGCCGGAAGAAACCGGCACCACCTTTGCCGCCAATGCCCGCATCAAGGCGGAAGCTGCGATGAAGGCGACGGGCCTTGTCGCCTTTGCCGACGACTCCGGTCTGGTGGTCGAGGCGCTCGATGGGGAGCCCGGCATTCACTCGGCGCGCTGGGCCGGCCCGGACAAGGATTTCCGCGGCGCCATGAACCGCATTCAGACGCTGCTGATGGAACGCGGCGCCAAGACGCCGGAGCAGCGCCGCGCCCACTTCATCGCCGCGCTGTGCCTCGCCTGGCCCGACGGGCATGTCGAGGAGTTCGAGGGCCGGGTCGACGGTATTGTCGACTGGCCGCCGCGCGGCACCGCCGGCTTCGGCTACGATCCCTTGTTCCTGCCTGACGGATCGCTGCGCACCTTCGGCCAGATGAGCGCCGACGAGAAGCACAGCCTGCCGCCGAAAGGTAAGGGGCTATCGCACCGCGCGAGGGCCTTTTTGAAACTCGCCGACGCTTGCCTTGGCGACGCCTGACGCGCACAAGGCGACTCCCGTCGACCTCTTGCGCATGCGCGAGATCGTTACAATTTTAATGACTTGTCCGCAGCATTTGCGCAGCCGCGCTGGCTGCCCAGCCCGGCGCGGCCTATGATGCTTAACATGACATTAACCACCGCCGCGCCCTTTGCCGTCTACGTCCACTGGCCGTTCTGCCTGTCGAAGTGCCCGTATTGCGACTTCAACAGCCACGTCCGCCACGGCGGTTACGACGAAGCCGGTTATGTGCGCGCGATCGAGGCCGAACTCGCCGCCAGTGCGGCGCGCACGCCGGGCCGCACGGTCTCCAGCATCTTCTTTGGCGGCGGCACGCCGTCGCTGATGCAGCCGCAGTCGGTGCAGGCGATTCTCGATACCATCGGCAAGCACTGGAGTGTCGCCACCGACGTGGAAGTCTCGCTGGAAGCCAACCCGACCAGCGTCGAGGCGACGCGCTTCCGCGGCTACCGCACCGCCGGCGTCAACCGCGTCTCGCTCGGCGTGCAGGCGCTTGACGATATTGCGCTGAAAGAACTCGGCCGCCTGCACAGCGCGCAGGAAGCGCTCGACGCGGTGAAAGTGGCGCGCTCGATCTTCGACCGCTACTCGTTCGATCTGATCTATGCGCGGCCGCGCCAGTCGCTCGATGCCTGGAGCCTCGAGCTGAAGCGCGCCATCGCCGAGGCGGCCGAGCATCTGTCGCTCTATCAACTCACCATCGAGCCGGGCACGCCGTTCTTCGGCCTGCACAAGGCCGGCAAGATCGCCGTTCCCGATGACGATCACGGCCGCAATCTCTACGACCTGACGCAAACGATCTGCGATGACGCCGGTCTGCCGGCCTATGAGATTTCCAATCATGCCCGGCCCGGCGCGGAGTGCCGGCACAATCTCGTCTACTGGCGCGGCCACGATTACGCCGGCGTCGGTCCGGGCGCGCATGGCCGCATTACCATCGATGGCCGCCGCTATGCGACCGAAACCGAGAAGCGCCCGGAAAGCTGGCTGGCGCTGGTGGCGCAGCAGGGCCACGGCCTCACCATCGACGAGAAGCTGACGCCGGCGGAGACCGCGGACGAATATCTGCTGATGGGTTTGCGTCTGGCCGAGGGCATTGAGCCGGAGCGTTTCACCGCGATCGCCGGGCGCACGCTCGACCCGGAGCGGATTTCATTTCTGCGCGACGGCGGCGCCGTCGAAACGACGGCCGATGGCCGGCTGCGCGTGACGCAAAGCGGCTTCCCGCTGCTCGATGCGGTGGTCGCTGATCTGGCCGCTTAATTCCCGACTCAGGTCCCCGGCCCGAAAGTTCGTGGCGCCGGGCTGACCGGCTGGCCGCCGCCCGGCGTGACGCGCAGCACGGCCAGCCCGCGCTCGTTGATGCCGTCGGAGCGGAAGCGGAACACGCCGTCGATGCCGGCAAAGCCGGATGACGTCGTCAGCGTCGCTTCGCTGAAGCGCGCCGGGCCCTGCGTCTTCACCAACGCGGCGATCAGCGCCACCGCGTCGTAGGCGAGAGTCGCCGTGCGCACCGGCTCCTGGCCGTAGCGCGCACGATAGCGGCCGGCGAAAGCCTGGAAGCCGGCCTGCTCCGGCGCGGTGAACCAGCCGCCCTGAAGCGCCGAACTGGCGTAGATGCGCTGCTCGTCCCACAATCCGCTGCCCAGCAACTGAACGCGCTGTGTGTTGACGCCGTTGGCGGTGAGTGCGGCGACAAGCTGCGGCGCCGCCTCGGCGCCGTCGGGAATGAAAATACTGTCGGCCCGGCTCGCAGCCAGCGCGACGCGGCGTGCCGGTTCGGCCATGCGACCGGGCTCCATCGAATATTTTTCCAGTGCCACAACGCGGCCGCCGCGCCGTGCGACCTCCTGCTGGAACGCCGCCTCGACCACGCTGCCATAGGCGTTGTCCGGCAGCAGCGCCGCGAACGAGCGCTTGCCGCGCGAGATGGCGTAATCGACGATCCGTTTGACATCGGACTCGGGCAGGAAGCTCAACAGATAGACGCCGCGCGCGGCCACACTGGCATCCGTCGAGAACGCAATCACCGGCACGTTGCGCGACCGCGCCACCGCGCCGACGGCGCTGACCGATTGGGCGAACAGCGGGCCGACAATGATCTCGGCGCCTTCGGCAAGCGCCTGCTGCGCAGCGGCTTGCGCGCCTTGCGGGGTGCCGCCGTCGTCTTTGACCAGCAACTGGATGTTGGGCTGATTGAATTCGGCCAGCGCCAGATCGGCCGCGTTCTTCATCGACAGCGCGGCGATGCCGGCATTGCCCGGCGCCGACAGCGGCAGGATCAGGGCGACGCGAATTTGTCCGGTGCCAATGACCGCCGCGGGTGCCGGTTCGACCGGAACCGGCGTGCTGGTAAACTGTTCGCCGGTGCCGGCGCAGGCGGTCAGCATCAGGGCGGTCGCGGCAGCGGCGAGCGCGCCACGGGCGCGGCGCCACAGCGGCGGCAGAATTCGGTGCGGAGACATCCCCGACATGGTCGCTCCCAAACGTAACCCCCGAGGGTACCCGTAACTTGAATTGCGCATTTTGTCCCGCAAAAGTTAAATCAATGAAAAAGATAGAGAATCCGCCCGGGTCATGACGCGCGCCCGGTCTTTCTGTACGGTGCCCCCATGTCCAGGATCGATCATGCCGCTGCCGCCGGCCGCTCGCGCCACTATGCGCCCTACGGCGCGGCCATCGAGGCGCCGCAACCGCCCGGTGCGCTCTATCTTGTGGCCACGCCGATCGGCAACCTCGGCGATATCACGCTGCGTGCGCTTGAAATCCTCGCCGGCGCCGATGTCATCGCCTGCGAGGACACCCGCGTCACGCGCAAGCTGACCGAGCGCTACGGCATCGCCACGCCGCTTCTGGCCTACCACGAGCACAATGCCGGCGAAGCGCGGCCGAAACTGCTGGCGCGGCTGGAAGCCGGCGAAGCAGTGGCGCTGGTGTCCGACGCCGGCACGCCGCTGATTTCAGACCCGGGCTACAAACTGGCGCGCGAAGCGGCCGAGGCCGGGCATGCGGTCATCGCTTTGCCCGGCGCGTCGGCGGTGCTGGCGGCGCTGAATGTCGCCGGCCTGCCGACCGACCGGTTTTTCTTCGAGGGCTTCCTGCCGCCGAAATCCGCCGGTCGCCAGAAGCGCATCGCCGAGATCGCGGCGATCCCGGCGACGCTGGTGCTGTTCGAGAGCGGCCCGCGCCTCGGCGCCGCGCTGGCCGATCTGGCGGAGGGGCTCGGTCCGCGCCAGGCCTCGGTGTGCCGCGAACTGACCAAGCTGCACGAGGAAGTGCGGCGCGACGATCTCGCGGGTCTGGCGGCAGCCTACGCTGCGGATGATGCCGAGACGCGGGGCGAGATCGTGATTGTCATCGCGCCGCCCGCCGACGATGCTGGCGACGCCGACGACGTCGACGCCATGTTGCGCCAGGCGCTGGCGCGGGTGTCGGTCAAGGACGCGGTCGGTGAAGTGGCGCTCGCCACCGGGCGGCCGCGCCGCGAGGTCTATCAGCGCGCGCTTGAACTGGCGAAGGATGGCGGTGATGCCCCGTAACGATGAGCCCCCCGTCGGTTTTGTGTCGCGGCTGCCGTCGGCGGAAGACCGCAAGATTGCCTTCAACCGCGGCATCTCGGCCGAAAGTCTCGCCGCCGCCTGGATGATCGGCAAAGGCTATCGCATTCTGGCGCGGCGCTTCCGCTGCGCCGCCGGCGAAATCGATATCGTCGCCGCGCGCCGGCACTTGATTGCGTTCGTCGAGGTCAAGGCCCGCGCCACGCTTGATGGCGCCGCCGAATCGGTAACCCCGCGTCAGCGCCAGCGCATCATCGGCGCCGCTGAAATCTGGCTGGCGAAGAACCCGCAGGTGAAATTCAAAGACCTGCGCTTCGATGCGATCCTGATCGCGCCCGGCAAAATCCCGCAGCACATCCCCGGCGCGTTTGAGACCTGATTACGCGCTGAGCCGGTCGAAGAACTGATCGACCTGGCTGCGGATACGGCCCGCGACGCTGCCGAGATCGTCCGCCACGCATTTCACGGCCGTGGCGCTGGCGCGCGTATCGGCGGTGGCGGCGCCGACCAGATTGACCTCATCCGCGGTATCGATGGTGCGCTTGGCCGCGGCATCGACGCTGCGGGCAATCTCGCTGGTGGCGGCGCCCTGCTGCGTGACGGCGGCGGCAATCGCGCCGCTGATCGCGCCGATCTCACGGATGGTATGCTCAATCGCGGTGATCGCTTCGATCGAGCGCACGGTGGCGCGCTGCATGCCGGCGATCTGCGCGCCGATCTCTTCGGTGGCCCGGCTGGTCTGGCCGGCCAATGCCTTCACCTCCCCGGCCACCACGGCGAAGCCGCGGCCGGCTTCGCCTGCGCGCGCCGCCTCGATGGTGGCGTTAAGCGCCAGCAGATTGGTCTGCTCGGCGATGTCGTTAATCAGCTTGACGACGTCGCCGATACGCGCCGCGGCTTCGTCCAGCTCCTTGACCGCCAGATTGGTGCGGCCAGCTTCACTCACCGCCTTGGTGGCGATGGCGTTGGACTGAGCTACCTGCCGGTCGATCTCGTTGACCGATGCGGACAGCTCGTCGGCGGCGGAGGCAATGTCGCGCACATTATTGGACGCGTCGGCCGATGCTGCTTCCGCGCGCGCCGTCTTGCTCGATGCGAGGTCAGCGGTCATCGCCAGTTGTGTCGAGGCCGCAAGCATTTGATCGGAGATGCGGCCGAGTTCGGACAGCGTGCTCTCGACCTCGGTTGAGAACCGCGCGATTTCGGCGGACATCTGCTCCTGACGCCGGATGCGCGTTTCGGTATCGTCGGTCACCGTGCGCTTGAGTTCTTCGTTGCGGCGCATGGCCTTCTGGAAGACTCCGATCGCACGGGACAGCGCGCCGATTTCATCCTGGCGGTCGTTGAACTGAACTGACATTTCGCTGTTGCCGGCGGCAACCGACTCCGTGAGCAGCGTAATGGCGGCCAGCGGCCGTGCCACGTTGCGCGACATCACCAGTGTCCCGGCCACGGCCAGCAGACTGGCCAGTGCCGCCAGGACACTCAGCCACAAAGCCGTCATGTCGATACCGTTTTTGATCTTCTGATAGACATCGAACGTGCTGGCTTTGTAATGCGCCGCCAGACTTTCGATGTCGGCATTGAGTGCTTTGCGCAAGGCGCGGTTGGCTTCATTGTCGCCCCACACGCGGGCAGCCGATGGACCGACCGTCACGCCGAGACGCGCCAGCTCATTGCGGAATTCGATGAACTGGGCGAGGCGCTGGAAGAACGGGCTTACCCGCTGGCTTTCTTCAGTGCCGACAGAGCGCTTCCAGCCCTCGACCGTCTGGGCGATCTGCTGATTGAAACTGGCAATGCCGTCGGCGTAGACTTTTGCGGTTGCCTGATCGGGCGACATGTAGACACCGCGTGATTCCATCACCACGGCATAAATCAGACCGTTCACCCGCTCCACCTGCCAGGCGCCTTCGTTGGCCGCTTCAAACGCGCTGGTCAGTGTCGAGTGGTAGCGCGCGTTGGTGACGGCAACGACCGCCAGCGCGATCGTGATGGTGGCCATCAATGCGAAGATCGCATAGAGCTTGGCGGCGATCGATAGCTTCGGCACTGTCACGATTGGCCCCCGCGCCATACTCTCAATGGTATCCAGGGCACGCATTCTGACGGTAAAATGTTAACACACTGTTTTCCTTAACCTATCGTTGGTCCAAGACGCTCATGACGCTTAAAATCGCGGTGCAGATGGATCCGATCCAGCGGATCAACATCAAAGGCGACTCGACGTTCGCGCTGATGCTGGCGGCCCAAAAACGCGGGCACACCCTGGCCTATTACACCCCGGATCGGCTGGCCCTGCTGGACGGACGGCTGTTTTCGACGGTCGAGGCGCTGACCGTGCGCGACCAAGCCGGCGATCATTTCACGCTGGGCGAGCCACGGCGGGTCGCGATGTCGGAATTCGACGTGGTGCTGCTGCGCCAGGACCCGCCGTTCGATCTGGCCTATATCACCACCACGCATTTTCTCGAGCGCATTCACCCGAAGACTTTGGTCGTCAACGACCCCACGCATGTGCGCAACGCGCCGGAAAAGATCTTTGTCACCGAGTTTCCCGACCTGATGCCGCCGACTTTGGTGTCGCGCGATCTCGCCGAGATCAAGGCGTTTCGTGCCGCGCATGGCGACATCGTCATGAAACCGCTTTACGGCCACGGCGGCGGCGCGGTCTTCCGCATCACCCGCGACGACCTGAATTTCGGCTCGCTGTTCGACATGTTCACGGTGACCTTCCGCGAACCGTGGGTGATCCAGAAATATCTGCCGGCGGTGAAGGAAGGCGACAAGCGCATCGTGCTGGTCGACGGTGAGTTTGCCGGCGCGGTCAACCGCATTCCGGCGGCCGACGATCTGCGTTCCAACATGGTGCGCGGCGGCGCCGCGGCGGCGACCGAACTGACGCCGCGCGAGCGCGAGATCTGCAAACGGCTGGGCCCGGCGCTGCGCGAACGCGGCCTGCTGCTGGTCGGCATCGACGTGATCGGCGACTTCATCACCGAGATCAACGTCACCTCGCCGACCGGCATCCGCGCCATCAAGAACCTCGGCGGGCCGGACATCGCGGCGATGGTGTGGGACGTAATCGAGAAGAAACGCGGCAACTAGCGTTTCGCGGCGCGCTCTTTCTTGAGCCGCTCGATCTCGGCCCGGATCGGCGCGAAGGGTCCGTATTTATGCTGCTGCGCGCTGAAGCCATCGGCATATGGGCCGAACGGTGTATCGAGCGGCTTCTGCAGCAAATCCGGAAAGTCCTTGTCGGTGCCGGCTTTCCGCGGCCGCGGCTGCGACACCACATAAGCGGCGACGTCCCAGGCATCCTCGACGCTGAGCTGCGGGTTCAGGTAGTCCGCGCCATGCGGCATGTTGAAGTGCACGAAGTTGGCGATGGTGGTGAGCCGCGCCATGCCGGCACCATCGTTAAAGCTGTCGGGTCCCCACAGCGGCGGCATCATGTAGCCGAGCGCGGTGTGGGGACCGCTGTTGCGAATGCCTGAGCCATCGGTGTTGTGGCAGGACACGCAGGCGCGCAGATAAATGGCCCGGCCACGCACTGGATCGGCAGCGCGATCGAGCTCCGGCATGTTACCGGCGCCCATACCAGGCAGCTTCTGCCCGGCCGGCACGCCGGTCGACAGGAATTCGATGTAGGCGACCATGGCGCGCATCTCGGGCGAGTCATCCGGCAGCGCGCGGCCGTTCATGCTGCGGGTCATGCAGGCATTGAGGCGATCTTCGATGGTGATCTCGTTGCCGGAACGTGAACTGTATTGCGGGAAGTCGCCATAGAGGCCGAACAGCGGCAGACCGAACTTCCGGGTGCCGGCCTGGAGATGGCAGTTGGTGCAGGCGAGATTGTTGCCGGCATAGCGCTTCGATGCATCCGCCACGTTCGGGCCGATATGGGCGTAGGTCGCGGTGATCAAATCGCGGCCTTCGCGCACCTGCATGCCATGGGCATCGCGCGGCAGCGCGCCGATTTCCGGAACGGTCCACACCGGCGCGGTCTGCGCCGGCAGTCGAACCGTCGCCGCGAGCGTCGCGGCGGCCAACAGAAAGACAACGACGGTTGCGCGGCGGGCTGTCATGGACACCGCCGATTATGGGCCGAATAGCAGCTGCGCCGCTAGCCGGTGACGGCCAGCGTCTCCGGCTCCCAGCCGCCGATCGAGAACACGATCCGCTGGCGGCCGAGCTGGACGTGCTGCACTTCCCAGATCAGCTCCTCGACATCGGAATTGGCGGCCTCGGCTTCGCGCCGCGCCGAGCGCGCAAACTGCAGATCGTTCTCCATCGCTTTGCGGTCGATCATCGTGGTCATCCCGTTGGTGGGCCTTGGGACAGAACGTAGAACGAGTCGTTTTGTTCTGCAAATGTTCTTGCTGAATCTTCACAATTCATTTACTACTCTGGCGGGTACCTGGTTCGGGCACAATCGAATGGTCCAGCGCGTCACCACGGTCGCATTCGAGGGCATCGACGCCCGCGCCGTCGATGTGCAGGTGCAGGTCGCCCCCGGCCTGCCCGCCTTCAATATCGTCGGCCTGCCCGACAAGGCCGTTTCCGAGGCCAAGGAGCGGGTCCGCGCCGCGTTGATTGCGTCGGGGCTGGCGCTGCCCGCCCGCCGGATCACCGTCAATCTGGCGCCCGCGGACCTGCCCAAGGAAGGCAGCCACTACGACCTGCCGATCGCGCTGGGGCTGATGGCCGCCATCGGCGCTATGCCACATGACGCGCTGGCCGGGTTTACCGTGCTGGGCGAACTGGCGCTCGACGGCGCCATCGCGCCGGTGGCCGGCGTGCTGCCGGCGGCGATCGGCGCCAATGCGCGGGCGCAGGGACTGATCTGCCCCGCCGCCTGCGGGCCGGAGGCGGCATGGGCAAGCCCCGAGATCGAGATCGTCGCGGCGCAATCGCTGATCCAGCTCGCCAACCACTTCAAGGGCACGCAGGTGCTGTCGCGGCCGCAGCCGAAGATCCGCGAGCTCGACGGCCCGCCGCTCGACCTCGCCGACATCAAGGGTCAGGAGAGCGCCAAGCGGGCGCTCGAGGTCGCCGCCGCCGGCGGCCACAATCTTCTGATGGTCGGCCCGCCCGGCGCCGGCAAGTCGATGCTGGCCGCACGGCTGCCGACAATTCTGCCGCCGCTGTTGCCGGCCGAATTGCTGGAAGTGTCGATGATCGCCTCGGTCGCCGGCGAAATCGAGGGCGGCGCCTTGACCAACAAGCGGCCGTTCCGCGCGCCGCATCATTCGGCGTCGATGCCGGCGCTGGTCGGCGGCGGTTTGCGGGCGCGGCCGGGCGAGATTTCGCTGGCGCATAACGGCGTGCTGTTCCTCGACGAAATGCCGGAGTTCGCCGGCCAGGTGCTCGATTCGCTGCGCCAGCCGCTGGAGACCGGTGAAGTTGCCATTGCCCGCGCCAACCACCGCATCACCTATCCGGCGCGCTTCATGCTGGTGGGCGCCATGAACCCGTGCCGTTGCGGCCGCGCCAGCGATCCCGGCTTCGCCTGCCGCCGCGGGCCCAATCTGCGCTGCGCCGCCGACTATCAAGGCAAGTTGTCCGGCCCGCTGCTTGACCGCATCGATCTGCACATCGAAGTGCCCGCGGTGACGGCTGCCGATCTGATCTTGCCGCCGCCGTCGGAGGGCAGCCGAGAGGTCGCCGCGCGCGTCGCCCGCGCCCGCGATATCCAGACCGCGCGTTACGCCGCGCTCAACCTGGCGAACGTGCGCTGCAACGCCCACGCCAGTGGCCCGGTGCTGGAAGACATCGCGCGTGCCGACAAGGCCGGACTCGCCTTGCTGCGCGACGCCGCCGACCAGATGCACCTGTCGGCGCGCGGCTATCACCGCGTATTGCGGGTCGCCCGCACGCTGGCCGATCTCGACGGCACAGAGAATGTCGGCCGCGTGCACCTGGCCGAAGCCTTGTCCTACCGCGCGCTCAGCGAGGACCAGCGGCGGGCGGCGTGAGCGGTTCCAACTTAAGAGAACGGTAACCATAAACGTGTAACTTTCCGGCATTGCGCGCCGATCGCCGCGCGCACGCCGGAGGAGTCGATGACGCGCACGCAGATCGTTTCGATGCTGGCGCTCGCCGTCGCGGTTCCGGTCGCGGCAGCCGGTGCGTTTTTATCCGCTTCACCATCGGCGTCCGCCCGGCCCTGCTTTGTCGCCGGCAATACCGGCTATGAAGTCACCGCCAGCGCGACGGCGCACGTCACCGTGCGCATCGATAACAGCGCTGCCCATCCGAACCTGCGCCTGCAACTGGTCGATGACCCGGCTGCGGCCGATTTCGTGCTGGTCGATGACGGCGACGCGATGCAGGCCTGCAAGGCAATCCCGGCCATCACGCGCGTCCGCCTCGATCCCGCCGCTGCGACGCCCGACCTCACCGTGGCGCTGTCGCGGGAACCGGCCGACCACAAAATCTTCGTGCAGTCGGCGAATTTTACCGAACAGGACGCCGCCGCTTTGTTCGCCGTCATCTGGCAGAGCACACCGAAGTCCGTCGCCAATGCGGCCCACGGCGCCTACGCCACGCGCCGCTGAGGCGCTTAACCGCGCCTTCACCACGTTCGAGCTTGCGCCCCGCGCGGTGCCCGCAAGCCAATGAAATTGCAACAGTGATCGGGCCAAATGGCCCGCCATGCGATTTCCCTCGAGACCAAAAACGGTCGCAGCGATCCGCAAGTCGTCGCGCAACACGGCGTCGCTGATCCTGTTCGGCCGCAGCGTCGTCATCACGCTGTCGGTCCTCGCCGGCACGCTCGGCTTTTTGACCGGCGTACGCATGCAGGACCACACTTACGATCCGCACGCTTACGCCACCGGCGCGGGCGCGCTGTTCGCCGCGGCCTGTGCCGTCATCGCCTTCATGTTGACACGCCGGCGGGCGGCGAAGGAAAAGCTGCGGGCACTGCAATCGCGCTACGACGATCTTGCCGACCGGCATTGGGAACTGCGCGAAACCGAAGAACGCGCGCGCAGCCTGCTTGAAGCGCAGGGCGACCTGATCGTGCGCCGCGATGCCCGCGGCCGCGTCACTTATGCCAACGATGCGTTTTGTGCCCTGGCCGGTCTCCCCCGCGCGACGCTGATCGGCAAGCCGCTGACTCTGGACGTGCGCGAGCAGGGTCCGGTGACCATGCTCGCCGACGGCACCCGCATGTACGACCAGAAGCTTGCCTGCGGCGGCGGTGAGCGGTGGATTGCCTGGCGCGAGGTCGCGGTGCGCGGCGACAGCGGCAGCGACGTGCAGGGCGTCGGCCGCGACGTCACCGACCGGGTCGACGCCGAGCGCGCGCTGGCGCTGGCGCGGGATCAGGCGGAAACCGCCAACCGCGCCAAGTCCCGATTCCTGGCCACCGTCAGCCACGAAATCCGGACGCCGCTGAACGGAATTCTCGGCATGGCCGATCTCCTGCTCGACACCCCGCTGTCGCCCGAGCAAATGACCTACGCCAAGGCGGCGAAGACGTCCGGCGAAGCCTTGCTGTCGCTGATCGAGGAGATCCTCGACTTCTCCAAGATCGAAGCCGGCAAACTGAACCTTGAAGACAAGCCGCTCGCGCTGGCAGCGCTGGTCGAGGAAACCGTCGAGCTGCTGGCGCCCCGGGCCCAGGGCAAGGGAATCGAAATCGCGTCGTTCATCGACGAACGGCTGCCGTCGCATGTCATTGGCGACGCCGCGCGGTTGCGCCAGGTGCTGCTCAATCTCACCGGCAATGCCATCAAGTTCACCGAGCATGGCGGCGTCGCCGTCATTGTCGAACCGGATGCGCGCGACTGCGTCATCCGCTTTGCCATCCGCGACACCGGCATCGGTCTCGCCGCCGATGACCAGCAGCGCATCTTCCTGGATTTCGAGCAGGCCGACGGTTCGTCGACCCGCCGCTTCGGCGGCACCGGACTGGGCCTCGCGATATCGCGGCGCATCGTCGAGGCCATGAACGGCCAGATCGGCGTCGAGAGTACGCCGGGCGCCGGTGCCACGTTCAGCTTCTCAATTCCGATGCCCCCGTCCGGCAACAGCGAGCCCGCGTTCTCGCCGCCGGATCTGCGCCACGCGGCGGTGCTCATTGTGGCGACGGCGGAGATCGAGGCCTCGCTGCTGGCGCGCCGGCTCGCCGGCTGGGGCGCGGCGACCGCCGCCGTCACCCACACGGCCGAAGCGCTGTCGCGGCAATCGGCGCAGCACTGGGACGCGCTGCTCATCGACTTTCCACTGGCGCAGAAAATCATCGCCAGTGGCGACCTGCGCGCGTCGACCATTGCGCACCGCATTGTGCTCATCCGTCCCTCCGAACGGCACGAGTTGCCCGCGCTGAAGGCGGCCGGGTTCACCGGCTATCTGGTCAAGCCCATCCGCGCCGCGTCGCTGGCGGCCCGGTTCGCCGCAGAAGCCGCTTTCGAGCATCATGCGCCGAAGACCGGCTCTCCCGATACGGCGCCGGACGCGCACCAGGGCCTGTCGGTTCTGATCGCCGAGGACAACGAGATCAACGCCTTGCTGGTGCGCGTTCTGTTGCAGCGCCTCGGCTATCGTTCTGCCGTCGTCGGCAATGGCGAGGCGGCGGTACAAGCGTGGGACACCGCGCGCGCCGCCGGCGCGCCATACGATCTGGTGCTGATGGACGTCCAGATGCCGGGAATGGATGGCCTCCAGGCCGCCCGCCGCATCCGGGCCCTTGAGGCGAACGGCAGGGCCGAAGACGACAACAAAGCGACGCCGATGCTGGCGCTTTCCGCCAATGCCTCGGCCGATGACCGCGAGGCGGTTCTGGCCGCCGGCATGGATGATCTGTTGGTGAAACCGCTTGACCGCGACCGGCTGCGCGAAGCCGTCACGGCAGCCCTGCGCGCAAAGGCGCTTGCGGCCTGAATTAAGTTCCCCAAATTGTCATAATGGCGTGGCACGCTGTATTTAGGGTTCCAGCAATCAGCCGTGATTCGCACGGCTGCTCGCCAAACCCGTTGACGGCGCCGAAAAGGACCAGAACCCGCCCATGGCCACCCGCGAAAGCCAACAGCAACCGCGCAGTCTGTTCGAGCGATTTCGTGTGAATCCAAACAGCCCCGGCACGCCGAACCTGATTTCCACGTTGCAGGCCTATGGCGGCTTGCAGGCTTGGGCCGCCCGCGCCCATAGGCCGTCGCAGAGCCTCGGCCGGCTCGGCTCGCTGGAGGTGCGGCTGGCGCAAACCGCCGCCGAGGTCCGGCAGGCGCAGAAACTGCGCTACCGCGTATTCTATCAGGAAGGCCCGGCGATCCCGAATCCCGGCCGCCTGTTCGCGCGCCGCGACATCGATTCCTACGATGCGATCTGCGACCATCTGCTGGTGCTCGATCATGCCGCCCGCGATGGCCATCCCGGCAGCCGGCCCGAGGTCGTCGGCACCTACCGGCTGCTGCGGCAGCCTTTGGCCGAGGAGTTCGGCGGCTTCTATACGTCCGGTGAATTCGACATCGGCGACCTGATCGCGCGCCATTCAAAGTTGCAGTTTCTCGAGCTCGGCCGCTCCTGCGTGCTGGCGCCCTACCGCAACAAGCGCACGGTCGAACTGCTGTGGCACGGAATTCACGGATACATTCTGCAAAACCATATCGACGTCATGATCGGCTGCGCCAGCCTCGACGGCACCGACCCAAAGCGGCTCGCATTGCCGCTGTCGTTCCTGCACCATTACGCCCGCGCGCCGGAAGCCTGGAACGCGCGCGCATTGCCGGATCGCTATGTCGAAATGAACCGGATGTCGAAGGAGACCATCGACCCGAAGGAAGCACTGCGCGCGCTGCCACCGCTGATCAAAGGCTACCTGCGCCTCGGTGCGCATATCGGCGACGGCGCCGTGGTCGACCACGAATTCGGCAGCACTGACGTGCTGATCGTGCTGCCGGTGGCGGCGATCAAGCAGCGCTATCTGCAGCATTTCGACCTGAGCCGCCGGGCGGCGTAAGCTCGCGCCGTGATACAAGTTGTTGTCATGGCCGGGCTTGTCCCGGCCATCCCGCTTATTAGAGCACTCGCTCCGCGAGCTAGCGCTCTCAGCGCGACTATCGAGACGCGCCGGGTCAACTCGATCGGTTTTTTAACTGTGAAGCTGCCCTTCCAGAGATCGGGATGGCCGGCCTTAGCCTACAACCTCCGCAGCGACACATCCTGCACCGAGTGACTCGCACTCTTCTTCAGAATGAGGTCGGCGCGCTGGCGGGTCGGCAAAATATTCTCGTGCAGATTGACCAGGTTGATGCGCTCCCAGATCGACGAAGCGGTATCGACCGCTTCCTGGTCGGTCAGGCCCGAGTAGCGGTGAAAGTATGATTTCGGATCGCGGAAGGCGGTGCCGCGCAACGTCAGAAAACGATCGACGTACCAGCCCTTCAGCACGGCCTCGTCGGCGTCCATGTAGACCGAAAAGTCGAAGAAGTCCGACACGAACGGGATCGCCTTGCCATCCTTCGGCAGCCGTCCAGTCTGCAACACGTTAAGGCCCTCGACGATCAGGATGTCGGGCCGGTCGATTTCGACCCACTGGTTCGGCGTCACGTCATAGGTCAGATGCGAATAGACCGGCGCCCGCGCCGGCCGCCGTCCGGCCTTCACGTCGTTGAGAAAGCGCAACAGCGCCGGCAGGTCGTAGCTCTCCGGAAAGCCTTTCTTCTCCATCAGGCCTTCGCGCGCGAGAACGGCGTTGGGGAAGAGAAAACCGTCGGTGGTGATCAGGTCGACCTTCGGCACGTTGGTCCAGCGCGCCAGCAGCGCCTGCAACACGCGCGCGGTGGTCGACTTGCCGACCGCGACCGAGCCGGCGACGCCGATGATGTACGGCATCTTGGCGTCCTCGGTGCCGAGGAAGCGCTGCTGGGCGCGGAACAGCCGCTGCGTCGCCGCCACATAGAGCGACAGCAGCCGCGACATCGGCAGATAGATCTCCTCGACTTCCTTGAAATCGAGCCGGTCGTGCAGCGAGCGCAGCCGCGTGACCTCTTCGGCGGTCAGGGTCATCGGCGTGTCGTCGCGCAGCGCCGCCCACTCCGCGCGCGAAAAGGTGCGGTACGGCGAGACGTCCTGCTCGGTGCGCTGTTCCATTCGAGATTCCACCTAAGACCGGGACGCTTTTTCCTGGTGACCGCTTTGCGCGGTGCGCTTTTCCAGTTCGGCCTCGACCTGGGCCAGCGTCACGCCGCGCGCCTGCCACAGCACCATCAGATGATAGAGAAGATCGGCCGACTCGGCGATGACCCGGTCATTGTCTTCCTGCAGGGCAGCCACCGCGGTTTCGAAGGCCTCTTCGTTCAGCTTCTTGCCGCAGTGGGCGAGGCCCTTGTCGATCAGGCTGCGCGTATAGGACTCAGTGGCGCTGTCCTGCGCCCGCTGCTGAACCCGCTTTTCAAGATCGGACAGTGTGAATTTGGCCATGGCCCGGTTCCTTCGGCGGCGTCTTTAGCACCTCTGCCGGGCGCCGTCATTGGCGCAAGGCAACGCCCTCAGGCGTCCAGCCGCACCGGCAGGCCGGCTTTCGCCATGTAGGTCTTGGCCTCGCGCACGGTGTGCTCGCCGAAATGGAAAATCGAGGCCGCCAGCACCGCGGTGGCATGACCGTCGCGGATGCCGTCGACGAGGTGATCGAGCGAGCCGACCCCGCCTGACGCAATCACCGGCACCCGGATGGCGTCGGCAATCGCCCGTGTGAGCGTGATGTCATAGCCCTTCTTGGTGCCGTCGCGGTCCATCGAGGTCAGCAGGATTTCGCCGGCGCCGAGCGCGACCACCTCCTTGGCGTACTCGATGGCATCGAGGCCGGTCGGATTGCGGCCGCCATGGGTGAAGATTTCCCAGCGATCCGGTTCGCCCGGCGCCGATACCTTCTTCGCGTCGATCGCCACCACGATGCACTGGTCGCCGAATTTCTCGGCCGCTTCCCTGACGAAAGCGCGCCGGGTCACCGCGGCGGTGTTGATCGACACCTTGTCGGCGCCACAGGTCAGCAGCTTGCGGATGTCGTCAACGGTGCGCACGCCGCCGCCGACGGTCAGCGGCATGAAGCAGGCTTCCGCGGTGCGCGTCACCACGTCGTAGATGGTGTCGCGGTTCTCGTGGCTGGCGGTGATGTCGAGGAAGCAGAGTTCGTCGGCGCCAGCCGCGTCATAGGCGATCGCCGCCTCGACCGGATCGCCGGCGTCGCGCAGGTTGACGAAGTTGACGCCCTTGACGACGCGGCCGTCCTTGACGTCGAGGCAGGGAATGACGCGAACTTTGAACATGGCTCAGGCCGCCGCTGTGGCGTCGGCGATCATCTTCAACGCCTCCGCCGCGTCGAGCCGGCCGTCATAGAGGGCGCGGCCGGCGATGGCGCCCGCGAGCCTCGCCGCGCGCGGCTCCAGCATCGCCTTGATGTCGTCGATCGAGGCCAGCCCGCCGGACGCGATCACCGGGATCGAGATGGCGTCGGCGAGCGCAATGGTCGCGTCCCAGTTGATGCCTTGCAGCATGCCGTCGCGGGCAATGTCGGTGTAGACGATGGCGGCGACGCCGGCGTCCTCGAAGCGCCGGGCGATGTCGAGCACCGTCAACTCCGACGTCTCGGCCCAGCCTTCGACCGCCACCTTGCCGTCGCGGGCATCGAGCCCGACCGCAATGCGGCCGGGAAAGTCGCGCGCCGCCTGCTTGACGAATGGCGGATCGCGCACCGCCGCGGTGCCGATGATGACCCGCGTCACGCCCTTCTCCAGCCAGGCTTCGACGGTCGCGGCATCGCGCACGCCGCCGCCGAGCTGCACCGGGATCGACACGCTTTCCAGAATGCGTTCCACCGCCGCGGCGTTGACCGGCTTGCCGGCAAAAGCGCCGTCGAGGTCGACGATGTGCAGGTACTTGAAGCCCTGCAATTCAAAGGCGCGCGCCTGCGCCGACGGGTCGCGGTGAAACACCGTCGCCCGCGCCATGTCGCCCTGCTGCAGACGCACGGCGAGGCCTTCTTTCAGATCGATGGCGGGAAATAAAATCACGGCGTCCACTTCAAAAAATTGGCGATCAGCTTGAGGCCGAGGCGCTGGCTCTTCTCCGGATGAAACTGCGTGCCGACCATATTGTCCCGGCCGACAATGGCGGTCAGCGGGCCGCCGTAATCGGCCTGCGCCACCAGGTCGGACGGCTGCGCGGCCTTGAGTTCATAGGAGTGCACGAAATAGGCGTGCAGGCCATCGGGCCCGACCGGAATATCGTCGAGCAGCGGGTGCGGCTTCAGCATGTTGAGCGTATTCCAGCCCATGTGCGGGATCTTCAGCGCCGCATCGGCCGGCGCAATGCGATCGACCTCACCGGGAATCCAGCCGAGTCCCGGCGTCACCTGATGCTCGCGGCCGACATCGGCCATCAGTTGCATGCCAACGCAAATGCCGAAGAACGGCCGGCCGCGTTTGTGCACGGTCTCCTGCAGGGCGTCGACCATGCCGGGAATGTCGTCGAGGCCGCGGCGGCAATCGGCGAAAGCGCCAACGCCCGGCAGCACCACCCGGTCGGCCGCGGCGATTTTAGCCGGATCGCGGGTGACCAGAATCGGCTGATCGTGGCCGCTGTCGCGCGCCGCACGCTCGAAGGCCTTGGCCGCCGAGTGCAGATTGCCGGAGCCGTAATCGACGATGGCGACGCTCATCGCGCGCTGCCCGGTTCGGGAAACAGGCCGATCACGTCGGAGCCTGCCGGCGGTCCGCGGCGCACGGGCGTGGTGTATTGCGGGGCCTGCGGCGGCGGCGTCACGGCGGCGACGGCAGCGCGCTCCGACCATGCGGTGAAGAAACGCCGTTCCGCCATTTCCTGGTTCTCGGCCACCACGAACCCGAGCGGGGTCCAGCCGCGGCGCGTCAGCGTCCACCGGCGGATCGAGCTCGCTTCGAAGCCCATCAGCAGACCAACCAGGAGTGTGACGGTGAACTGCACGCTCGACGGCGCCCGGATCATGTTCAGGCCGACTTCCAGCGCGACATAGAGGATCACGAAGATGACCAGCGCCAGCCACAACCGGTAGCGCAGCAGCCACAGCGGACCGAACACGAAGGCCCAGAAATGGAATCCGTCACGCACGAACGCGAAGCGTTCGGGATCGGCCGCCGCTTCGTCCTTGCGCGGCTTCGGAGCGTGAACGGTGAAACTGGGCATCTCGTCTTTCCTAACGCAACTTGCTCTCTTCTATCCCTCCCCTGAAAGGGGAGGGTCGGACCGCGCAGCGGGCCGGGGTGGGGTCAACTTCCAGTGCGCGGGGGGCCCCCCCCCCCCCCGCCCCGCGCCCCCCC
>JALHNV010000012.1 GCA_022843325.1 Pseudolabrys sp.
GCGGCGGCGCGCTGCGCCGCCTGCTGGGTCGCCAGTTGCTCCTGCCGCGCCTTTTCCTGCGGAATGGCGAAGAAGTATTGCCAGCCGATCAGCACGATCGCCGACAGCACGATGGCGAGGAGAGTATTCTTGTTGTCCGTCATCGGGATCCCGTCTTGCCGTTACGCGCCGCATGGATACGCCGCAACGCCCCATCAACGTCCGCGGCAATGCGTTCGAAAGGCAGCGAAAGTGCTGCACCCCGGCCGATCAGCACGTAATCGTGTCCGGTCAGCATACGCTTGAACCCCGAAAGCCGAACGATTTCACGCAAGCGCCGCCGTACCCGGTTGCGCTGCACCGCATTGCCAACTTTTTTCGAGACGGTAAAGCCGCATCGCGCGGGGCCATCGTCGGCTCGCTTGCGCGCCTGGAGCACCACCGCCGGGGCCGGAACTTTGGTCCCGGACGCCGCGGCCAGAAAGTCCGCCCGTTGCCTCAATCTTTCCATGGAAGCAATGCGAGCGGCGTCAAACGACCGCTATTAGAGACGGCGCAAGAGTTTTCCGGGAAAGCGGTTGCCACTTTCCGGGATCATGCGCTTAAGCGGAAAGCCGCTTGCGGCCGCGGGCGCGCCGGGCGTTCAGCACCTTGCGGCCGCCGACGGTCTCCATGCGCGCGCGAAAACCGTGACGGCGCTTGCGCACGAGCTTGCTCGGTTGATAGGTCCGCTTCACGATGACGTACTCCGAAGATCGCGCCGTATGGCGGCGAGGGTGCCAAATGCCGCTCCCCCAAACCGGCCAGAAAGGCGCAGATTTGTTCGAAACAGCTGAATATTTCCGCGGCTTATAAGGGAGGGGGCTTGGCCCGTCAATGCGACTGGCGGCCCCATACGGGCCGCCCATCCGCGGTCACGGTGCGTCACAAGGTGGTGACAGGGCACGGATCGGCGCCGGGCTCGTGTATACAGCCCGGATGGCCGAAAGTCCCCCCTCCGCCGAGCCGCATCCCGGCCTGATCCGCCGATTCTGGCCGGTGATCGGCCTTATCGTGCTCGCAGGGGGCATTTATGCGGCTCTCGGCCGGAACGGCATTTCCCTGGAGGCGCTGATCGACCATCGCCTGGCCATCGACGAACTGGTCAGAAACCATCGGGTCGCTGCCGTGCTGGCCTTTTTGGCCCTTTATATCGCCGTGGTGGTGGCCTCGGTGCCGGGGGCGACGGTCCTCACACTGACCGGCGGCTTTCTGTTCGGGCTGGTGACCGGCGGGCTGGCGGCCGTGGTCGGCGCCACCATCGGCGCCACGCTGATCTTTCTGGTGGCGCGCAGCGCCGTCGGCGAATCCTTGCTGCGCAAGGCCGGCCCGCGCGCCGCCAAACTGGCGCAGGGCTTCCGCGACGACGCATTCAGTTACTTGCTGTTTTTGCGGCTGGTGCCGGCCTTTCCGTTTTTCCTGGTCAATCTGGTGCCGGCCTTTGCCGGTGTCCGCCTGGGGCCGTTCGTGGCCGCGACCGCGATCGGCATCATCCCGGCCTCGTTCGTCTACGCGTTCGCCGGCACCGGCCTCGACAGCATCATTTCCAGCCAGAACGCGACCTTTCGCGAATGCCGTGCCGCAGGCCGTGCTGATTGTGCCGTGACCTTCAACGCATGGGACGTGCTGACGCCGCACTTGCTCCTTGCGATGCTGGCGCTCGGGCTGCTGGCGTTGCTCCCGGTGGTTGTGAAGCGGTTGCGCGCGCGACCGCGCGCATCGTCGTGACGAATCCGTTAGTGTTGCCGCATGGTTGAAAAGCTCACACCCGATATCTGCGTGATCGGCGGCGGCTCCGGCGGATTGTCGGTGGCGGCGGCCGCGGCGGCCTTCGGCGTGCCGGTGGTGCTGATTGAGCGGCACAAGATGGGCGGCGACTGTCTCAACACCGGTTGCGTGCCGTCAAAGGCGTTGCTGGCGGCGGCGAAGCGCGCCGACACCGCGCGGCACTCCGGCGCTTTCGGCGTCACGGCGCAAAACGTCACCATCGATTTCCGTGCGGTGCACGACCATGTGCATGAGGTCATCGGCGCCATAGCACCGATCGATTCCACGGAGCGGTTCACCGGCCTTGGCGTCCGCGTCGTCAACGGTGACGCAAAGTTCAAGGATCGCCGCACCGTCACAGTCGGTGACCAGTTCGAAATCCGCGCGCGACGCTTCGTGATTGCGACCGGATCGACGCCGGCGGCGCCGCCGATCGAAGGCCTCGACCAGGGGCCGTATTTCACCAACGAGTCCATTTTCAATCTGACCCAGCGGCCGAAACATCTGCTCATCATCGGCGGCGGGCCGATCGGGCTGGAGATGGCGCAGGCGTTCCGCCGTCTCGGCAGCGAGGTAACGGTGCTGGAGGCGGCCGCGCCGCTCGCCAAGGACGATCCGGAATGCGCCGCGATTGTTCTGGCGCAGCTCGAGCGCGACGGCATTGTGGTGCGCAGGGGGGTGAAAGTGACCAAGGTCACGACCACCGCCGCCACCGCGTCGGCGACCATCGAAGGCGCCGGTGGCGACGAAACCATCGACGCCACGCATCTGCTGGTCGCCACCGGGCGCAAAGCGACGGTCGAGGGGCTTGGTTTGGAAGCGGCGGGCATCAAGTACGACCGCAGCGGCATTGGCGTGAACCGCAAGCTTAAGACCAGCAATAGCCGCGTCTACGCCATCGGCGATGTCGCGGCGGGACAGCCGCAGTTCACCCACGCCGCCAATTATCACGCCGGCCTGGTGATCCGGAATGCGCTGTTCCGGCTGCCGGTTCGCGTCAACAAGGATGTCATCCCGTGGGTCACCTATACCGAGCCTGAACTGGCGCAGACCGGGCTGACCGAAGCGGAAGCGCGCAAACGCCGGATCAAGATTCGCATTTTGCGCTGGCCGTATCACGACAACGACCGCGCCCAGACCGAACGCGAGACGCACGGACACATCAAGGTCATCGTCAAGCACAACGGCAAGATTCTGGGCGCCACCATCGTCGGCGCGCAGGCCGGCGAACTGATCACGGCGTGGACGCTGGCGATCGCCCAGGGTCTGAACATCCGCGCCTTTACAGGCATCGTGCTGCCCTATCCGACGCTATCGGAGATTGGCAAACGTGCAGCGATCGACTTTTTCACGCCCCGTTTGACGCGCCCCTTGCTGCGGCGCATCATCGGTTGGCTTCGAATATTCGGTTGAGATGGCATTGGAACCCGAAACCGGGCTGACAAGCGAACGACCAGCGCCGCGCAGGACCAAGGCATTGCGCTTTGGGCTGTCCAGCAAGCTGCTGCTTCTGACCGTCCTGTTCGTGATGCTGGCGGAAATTCTGATCTATGTGCCGTCGATCGCCAATTTCCGGCTGAACTGGCTCAATGATCGGGTGGCGGCTGCCCGCACGGCGGCGCTGGTGCTGGACGCGGCGCCGAGCGGCATGGTGCCGGAAAGCCTGGCCAAGCAGGTTCTGCAAAGCATCGGCGCGCGGGCGGTGGCCGTGAAGATGGGCACGCAGCGCCGGTTGCTCGCTGCCGCCGAAGTGCCGTCGGAGATCAATCAGGACATCGATATGCGCAGCGTGCCGTGGTGGCGCGCCGTCGCCGATGCCTTCGATACGCTGTTGTTCTCCAAGCCGGGCAACGTCATCCGCGTCGTCGGGGCGGCGCCGATGGAAGGCGACTTCCTCGAAATCGTTATCGATGAGGCGCCGTTGCACCGGGCCATGCTGGTCTTCTCGGTCAACATCTTGCTGCTGTCGTTGGTGATTTCCGCCGTGACAGCCATGTTGGTGTTTTTCGCGCTGCATTATCTGCTGGTGCGTCCAATGGGCCGGATCACCGACAATATGGTGGCCTTCCGCGCCGATCCCGAGAATCCGGATCGCATTATTGGCGCTTCGGGCCGTCACGATGAAGTTGGTACCGCAGAAGAGGAACTCGGTGCGATGCAGCGCGAGCTGGCCTCCATGCTGCATCAGAAGAGCCGGCTGGCTGCGCTGGGGCTGGCGGTATCGAAGATCAACCACGACTTGCGCAATCTGCTGGCCTCGGCGCAGCTGTTTTCCGATCAGCTGTCGACCTTGCCGGATCCGAAGGTGCAGCGCTTCGCGCCGAAGCTGGTGCGCGCGCTGGAGCGCGCCATCGCTTTCTGTCAATCGACGTTGTCCTATGGCGCCGCGCAGGAGGCGCCGCCGGAACGCAAGACCATCGAGGTCGAGCCGTTGATCGAGGAAGTCTACGAGGCGCTCGGCCTGAGCCTTGAAGTTCCGATCCGGTGGATCGTGTCGGTCGAACGCGGTCTGACCGTGGAGGCCGACCACGACCAGTTGTTCCGCGTGCTGGTCAACCTGGCGCGCAATGCAATGCAGGCGCTGGAGGCGCGCGGCGACGGCGATCCGGCGCGCGACCAGATCCGCATCACCGGCCGCCGCGAAGGCGGCGTGGTGGTGATCGAGGTGTCGGATACCGGCCCCGGCCTGTCCGAGAAGGCTCGCTCTCACCTGTTCCAGGCCTTCCAGGGATCGACCCGCTCCGGCGGCGCCGGACTGGGTCTGGTCATCGCCGCCGAACTGGTGCGCGCGCATGGCGGCGAGATGCGGCTGGTGGCGGGCACCATCGGCGCCACGTTCAGCATCACCATTCCGGACCGCGCCGTCGATCTCGGCCAGCGACGCGATGCCAAAGCCCGCGCCTGAGCCATGCCGGACTTTTGATTTTTTCGTGACACAACAACGCCGTGTTGCCGGCCTTCGCTGGCGATGACGGCTACAAGCTCGGAAGGCTCGCATGCAATCGACGATCGCGGTGCTGATGGCGATGCTGTTCTCCGGCCCAGCGCTCGCGCAGGGCCCGAGCGAGCGCGGCCGTGCCCTGCTCGAGGAGTTCTGTGCGCGTTGCCATGCTCTCGGCAAGACCGGAGCCAGTCCGCATGAAACCGCGCCACCCTTTCGTCGGCTTGGCCGCAGTTTCGATCTCGATGAATTCGCGGTGAAGCTGCAGCAGGGGGTCTTGGCCGGCCATCCCGACATGCCGGAGTTCAAATTCAAGGAAGACGACGCCCGTGCCATCGGTGCCTATCTTCGCTCGGTGCAGGAGTAGTCAGCGGTCGATGGTGATCTCATCGCCGCGGGCCCGCGACACGCAGATCATGATGTTGTCGCCGCGCTCGGCCTCGGTCAGTACCAGGTCGCGGTGATCGGCCTCACCCGCCAGCATTCTGGTACGGCAGGTGCCGCAGGTGCCGGTCTCGCATGAGCTCGGCACCTCGAGGCCGTGGTCGCGCATCACCTCGAGAATTGTTTTGGTCACCGGCACATCCACCACAGCGCCGGAGCGCGCCAGCCTGACCTTGAAGGGCCGGTCGGTCGGCTTGTGGGTTTCGGCGTCGCTGAACGCCTCAAAATGCACCGCCGTCGGCGACCAGTGCGCCGTCATCTCACGCACCGCTTCCATCAGCGGCCGCGGCCCGCAGCAGTAAAGGTGTTCGCGGTTCTTGCGCTCGGCCAGGACCGGGCGGAGGTCGAATGAGCGGGCGGGGTCGCCCTGGTCGAAATGGATCGTCACGCGATCCTTGAACTCCGGCGCACTCAGTTCGTCGACAAAGGCTGATGTCTCGGCCGATCGCGACAGGTAGTAGAGCCGGAAGCGTTTGTTTTCCGCCTGCAACTGCCAGATCATCGCCCGCATCGGCGTGATGCCGATGCCGCCGGCGATGAACAGGAAATCCTGCGCCCGCGGCGGCAGGCCGAAGTCGTTGACCGGCGCGGTCACGAGCAGCTCGTCGCCCGGTTTCGCGGTATCGATCAGGTTGATCGAACCGCCGCGGCCGTTGATCTCGCGCTTGACCGCGACCAGATAGCGGTCGCGCTCAGCCGGGTCGTTGCACAGGGAGTATTTACGCAGCGCGCCGTTCGGCACGCGGATGCCGATATGCGCGCCAGCGGTGAAGGCGGGCAGGGGGCTGCCGGCACGGTCGCGGAATTCGAACAGGTGGATACCGTCGGCGATGCGCTCGTTGCGCATCACGTGTAACGGCAGGGTCTGGGGCGAGGCGCTGTCGGTCATTGCGCCCGGGTGCTGGCTCGTTCGATCCGCGGGCGTGGCACGGGCGCGGCGATCGGCACGCCGTCCGCGGTGACCGCTGCATAGGCATCGGCCAGCCCGGCACCGAACAAGGTGTCGATTCCCTTCGGTCCGAGATCACGCGCCGTCGCGCGCAGAATGCTGCGGACAGCGTCGGCGGTCAGCTTGCCGTTGCGCTCAAGCATCAGCGCAACAATGCCGCTGACGCCAGCCGCCGACAGCGACGTCCCCGAAGAGATTTCGTAACCGCCATCGGGGATCGCCACCAGCAGGGCGGCGCCCGGCGCGGCCACCTCGATGTGGCGGCCGCGATTGGATGCTTCGAACAACCTGTCGTCGGCGTCGGTGGCCGTGACGGCTATGACGTTGGGATCGGCGGCCGGAAACAGCGGCGGCGACTTCGCGCCGGCATTGCCGGCCGCGGCCACCAGCACGATGTTCAGTTTGCGGGCGGCCGCCAGGCTGCGTCTGATGGCCGGATCGGATGGGCCGGCAAAGCTCATATTGATGACCCGCGCACCATTGGCTGCGGCCCAGTCGAGGCCTTTGAGAATATTGAACGTGGTTCCTTCGGCTGTCGGGCCGGACGGATCGAAGGCGCGGATCGCCAGAATTTTGGCGGCCGGTGCTGCGCCCATCAGCTTGCCGCGCGCCGCGATCAGGCCGGCGATGCCGGTGCCATGCTTGTGCGGCGTCGTCGGGCTCGACAGCGTGTCATAGGACTTTGCCACCGCGCCGGCGAGATCGGGGTGTGTCGTATCGATGCCCGAATCGATGACAGCCACCAGGACATCTGTGCCTCGGGCAAGTACATGGGCTTGCGGTAGTTGCAGCTTGGCGAGTTCGTATTGCGCGGCATCCCCCGAGCCGCCGTTCTGTTGCAGGCTGTACAGATAGTTCGGCTGTGCCGAGGCGACCACGCCATCGGCTTCGAGTTGGCGGATGACAGCCGACACCGAACGGCGGTCGGGAATGCGCCAGCGGTAAAGCGTCGTGCCCGACAATTGCATGGTCTGCGATTCCAGCCGGGTCAGCCGGTGGCGGCGTTGCAAGGCATCGATCTGTTGCGGGCGCACCGAGTTGGCAAGCTCGATTACCACCTCGTCCGGTACAAGCCGGCGTTCGCCCGCCGGCGGTGCGCCGCTCGGGCTGCGCCGCACCGTGCGCTGTTGCGGCGGCCGGCTGGGCCGGCGCGGCTCGTCATAAAACGGCTCCTCGACGATGCGGCCGTGACTCGGCCGCGGCAAGGTCAGCATGATGCCCGGTACCACCATGCCGAAGCCGGGGTGAGGGCGATAGCCACCGTGCGACGGGCCGGTCGGCATCGGCGCGGTTGGCATCGGTGTTTTCGGCATCGACGCCGAAGGCATTGTCGGAGCGGTCGTGATGATGCCCTGCGCCGGGGAACTCTCGGGCAGTATCAGCGCCAGCGTTGCCAGCCCGGCGAAGCCGAGCAGGGCCGTTGATCGAACGCGCATGCTCTTGCCCTCCTGTTGACCGCCGGTCCTGCTCACTCGGTGGTGGCGATGAAATCGACGACTTTGTCGGATTGAAGCTTTTTCACCAGCGCGGCGAGATCGGCCTTCGGCATGCCGGTGAGCGCAACGCGAACCCGGTACAGGCCGCCGTTCATCGGTCCGGCCGCGACCGACAATTTATTGGCGGCCAGAAATTTAGTGACATCGTCTTGCGTCGCCTGCGGCGCGAAACGGATCAGTGTGAATGCGCCGACACCCGGATCGGTCGTTGGCGCTGAAGCTGTCTGGTACCCCGTGCCGGCGTCGTCCTTGAGCAGGACGCCAGCAATCAGCCCGGCCTGCAGCAGGATGGCTATCGCCGCGGCGCCGGCGGAAAAGGCCAACGTGCGCGGCGTCAGACGGGCGAAAAAGTCTGTGACGCGCGCACCGAGATTCAGCGAGGGTACTGGCACGCGTCTGGGTTCGGCGTCGATCTTGGCAAACAAGGTCTCCATGGCTCGCGCCGACGGCGCGCCCAGCGTTTCGTTCAGGTGAATGGTCTCGCTGAACTCCTCGCGCACCATGGCATAGCGGCGGGCAAGTTCGGGGTCGTGCGCCAGAGCGTCCTCGACGCGCCGGGCGTCGCTGCGGCTCAGCGTGCCGGAGGCATGCCACGGCAGCAGGGCTTCGATCTCGCTTTGCTCTGAGCCGTCTTTGCTTATCGTGTTCATGGCCAGCCTCGATCTATTCCCTGCTCCCGGAGGAGCTCTGATAATTTCTTTCGCGCGTAAAACATGCGCGTCTTCACGGTCGCCTCCGGGATACCGACGATCCCGGCCACTTCCTCCACCGACTTCTCGTGATAGTAGACGAGGTCGATGATCTCCCGATGCTCGGCTGACAGGTTACTCAAGGCCTGCCGCAGCACCGCGCCTTTGTCCTTCTTCGCCAGCGTCACCTCGGGATCGTCTGATTGATCCTCGATCTGTTCGGCCATCTCGTCGTCCAGTTCCGCCTCGGACCGCCGGCGCAAGGACGAAAGCGCCTTGAAACGAGCGATGCTCAACATCCAGGTCGACACCGCCGAGCGCCCTTCGAACTTCCCGGCTTGCCGCCAGACATCGAGGAATACCTCGCTGATCAAATCCTCTGCCGTGGCTTCATTCCGAACAAGACGCAGGACGAAGCGGTAAACCCGGACATGGTGCCGTGCGAACAACACCTGCATCGCAAGCCGGTCCCCACCTGCGATCCTCGCAATCAGCACTTCGTCCGAGGTCGTTTGCATCGGCTGGTCTATCGGCTCTTCGGTGTGTCGCGGCGAGGCGCGGCCAGGTTCAGACAAAATCGAAGAAAATTCGCCTGACCGGCCTGGCGTTCGAGACATTCGGCCGGAGTTTCCCCTGTTCCTGCCCCCCAGGGCAAGCAAAAGGGCGGATAAAGGCGCGACGAGCGATGGTGTGCGACGTCGGACCGGCAACAACGGCGGGCGCCCTTTTTGGCGCCGTCGCGGTTTTGAACCTTTTCCGGCAGGCCGGCGACCCATTGGCAGGATGTGACAGGCACATCCCCCCAACAGGAGACACCGCCATGATCCGCAAGCTCACCATTGCTCTTGCCGCTATCGCCGCCGTTGCCGTCACCGCTCTCGCCCCGACGTCCGCCGAGGCAGGGCCCAGCTGGAAAGGCCATGGACACCACAAGCATGGCCATCACCGCTGGCACCGCGGTTACGGTTTCTACGGCCCGGCTTTCTTCGCCGGAGGCTACTGCTACACCGTCCGGCGCGTCGTCCCGACCCGTCATGGCCCGCGTCTGCGCCGCGTCACGGTCTGCGATTAGCGGCCAGCCCCATGGGCGGTAAACAACCCCGGCTTCGCAGATGCGAAGTCGGGGTTTTCACGTTTGGGATACCGGGTGGGACAATTCGCGTCAGGCGCGCAATCCCCTCCCGCACCCGCGGAATTTTGTTATGCTGAGGCACAACAGACCGCCGGGTGTCCTTCATTGAAGCGCCACGGCGGCTTACCAGGGAGGCTGTCATGGATCTCTTATTGCGCGCCGGCGCTGTTGCCGGCGCTGTCGCGCTGATGCTGAGCCCGGTCCACGCGGCGCCGCCGGCGCCCTCGACCGTTACGCCGGAGTTGATCGCGGCTGCGACCAAGGAAGGCAAGGTCGTATTCTATTCAGCGATCGATCTTAAGGTGACTCAGGGCCTCGCACGGCTGTTCGAGAAGAAATATCCCGGCATCAAAGTTCAGGTGGAGCGTTCGGGAAGCGAGCGCATCTTTCAACGCGTGTCGCAGGAGCGTGCCAACAACATCTTCGCCGTCGATGTGATCGATGGGTCGGATCAGGCGCTGTTCGTGACCTGGAAAAAGCAGGGCGTTCTGGAGCCGTATCTTCCTGCCGAACTGCTGAAATGGCCGGCCGATCAGCGCGATCCCGACGGCATGTATGCCAGTGTGCGTTACACGCTGATGCCGATCGGGGTGAACTCCAAGCTGGTCAAGCCGGAAGACATGCCGAAGAGCTGGGCCGACCTGCTCGATCCGAAATGGTCGGGCAAGATGGTGAAGGCGCATCCGGGCTACAGCGGCGGCATCGTCACCTCGACATTCCAGCTCTCGAACGCACTCGGCTGGGAATATTTCGAGAAGCTGGGCAAGCAGAAGGTGCTGCAGGTACAGTCGGCCACCGAGCCGCCGAAGAAGCTGTCGCTCGGCGAGCGCGCGGTGTCGGCCGACGGGCTCGAATACGTGCACTTGCTGATGAAGGAAGAGGGCGCGCCGATTACGCTGGTCTATCCGACCGAAGGCACGCCGTTCATCCCCGGCAGCCAGGGGATCGCCACCAAGGCGCCGAACCCGAACGCCGCGAAGCTTTTCATGAGCTTCATGGTGTCGCAAGAGACGCAGCAGTATCTGGCCGACGCCGCCGGCTTGCGCTCGTTCCACCCCGACGTGAAACTCAAGGCCGACCGCGTTCCGCTGAACGCGATCAAGCTGTTGCCGTCGGACCCTGAAAAACAGGAAGCGGCGACCGAAGAGATCAAGAAGAAGTACTCGCAGTATTTCGGTATCTAGGCCGACCGCCTGACAGACGAAGCGCTATGCCCGGCCTCGCGCCGGGCATATGCGTTCGGGACTAGCGCCAAGGCAAAAGGGCCCGTCCATGCTCGAAGGTTTTACACGCAGCGAAATCAGGACCACCGGGGCGCGCATCGTCACCGTCACCGGCGGCAGCGGTCCGCCATTGCTGCTGATGCACGGCAACCCGTTCACGCATCTCAACTGGGCGAAGGTGGCGCCGGCGCTGGCGCGTGATTTCACGGTGGTGGCGACCGATCTGCGCGGTTACGGCGATTCGGAGAAGCCGCCGGGCGGCGATGACCATGCCGGCTATTCGTTCCGCGCCATGGCCCAGGACCAGGTCGAGGTCATGGCTGCGCTCGGCCATCAAAGCTTCTTCGCCGCCGGCCATGACCGCGGCGCCCGCGTGTTGCACCGGATGTGCCTCGACCATCCGGCCAAAGTGAAGCGCGCGGCGATCCTTGACATCATTCCGCAGCATCATCTGTTCAACAACATCACGCAGCCATGGGCGACATTTTCCTGGCACTGGTTCTTCAACATTCAGCCGGAACCGATGCCGGAAAAAATGATGGGCGCCGACCCCGACTGGTTCATTGAAAAGAAGCTGGCCAAGACCCAACAGGGCCTGAGCTTCTTCGATCCGGCGGCCCTCGCCGAATACAAGCGCTGCTTCCGCAATCCGGCAACAATTCACGCCATCTGCGAGGATTATCGCGCCACCGCCGGTGTCGACCTGGCCATGGATACCGAAGACTTCGCAGCCGGCCGCAAGATCGAATGTCCGGTGCTGCTGTTGTGGGGCGCGACCGGCGGGGTCGGGCGCAATACCAATCCCGGGCCGGACGAAATCTGGCGGCGCTACGCCGCCAATATTGTCGCCGCGAGGGCGCTGCCCTGCGGTCACTATCTGTCCGAAGAAGCACCGCGGCAGACTGCCGCTGCGCTGCACGAATTTTTTGCCGACGCCTGAGGCGCCAGGTTAACGTTCGGCGAATGAAACTTATATTCGGAAGTGCCGTTCGCCCTCGCGCGAACGGTTGGGTTCTGCTAGTTGATCGTCGGCGCGCTATCCGGAAGCGCGCCGCGGCGGGCGGTCCCCCCACCCACCGACCCCGGAGGACCGATGCTGAAGGCGTTGCGCGCGGTGGCGCGATTTTTCCAGGTTACAATCGGCTGGAACAGAATTGGCGTCGTGATCAGCCTCGCCATCATTGGCGTGGCGCTCTACGTGCTGGCCCATATGCTGCGCGACATCGACGTCGCCGAGGTCATCCGTGCGGTCAAGGCGACCCAGTGGAGCCACATCGCGGCCTCTGCCGGATTTGTAGCCTGTGCCTATTTCACGCTCACGTTTTACGACTGGTTTGCGTTGCGCACGATCGGCCGCCCCAAAGTGCCCTACAGGGTCGCGGCGCTGGCCGGGTTCAGCAGCTATTCGGTGGGCCATAATGTCGGCGCCACGGTTTTCACCGGCGGCGCGGTGCGTTATCGCATCTATTCGCATTACGGGCTGAGTGCGGTTGAAGTCGCCAAGATCTGCTTCATCGCCGGGCTGACCTTCTGGCTCGGCAACATTGCCATCCTCGGCCTTGGCATCACCCTCGATCCCTATGCCGCCGGCCTGATTACGCATTTGCCCGAATTGCCAAACAGGCTCATCGGCATCGGCCTGCTGGTCGCACTGGTCTGCTACGTCAGCTGGATCTGGCTGGCGCCGCGCCAGATCGGCCGCGGCGGCTGGAACGTGCAACTGCCGAACGGTCCGACCACGCTGTTGCAGATATTCATCGGCATCGCCGATCTCTCATTCTGCGCGCTGGCCATGTACATGCTGATGCCTGATGAGCCGCACTATGGGCTGCTAACCATCGGGGTGGTGTTCATCACCGCGACGCTGCTCGGGTTTGCCAGCCATTCGCCGGGCGGACTGGGCGTTTTCGATGCCGCCATGCTGGTCGCCCTGCATCTGTACGACCGGGAGGAACTGCTGGCCGGTCTGCTGCTGTTCCGGCTGTTGTATTATCTCACGCCGTTCTCGCTCGCCCTGATCCTGTTGGGAACCCGCGAACTGCTGCTTTATCTGAAGGGCATGCGTACCAAGCCGGAGCTCGGGGCGGTGACCACGGTCACCGCCCCGATCCGGACCGAACTTGAGCGCAAGACGACCGACAACGGTTGACCCGATGGTGCACACTGACGATCTCCGGGAGAAAAATCAGGATGCTCCCGGCGCCGTCGGCTGGCGGAGCCGCTTGCGCCAGGCATGGCGCACGTTGCGCGGCGACGCGGCTCCGGTCGCCGACGGCGCGTTGCCATTGTCAGGCGGGGCTGCCACGCCATCGCAGTTGCAGGTCATCGAGTCGTTGATCAGTGGATTGCCCGGGCCGGCCATTGTTCTCGATGGCGATGGCCGGGTCCTTGCCTACAACGACGCCGCGACCTCCATCGCGCCGGCGCTGCGCCGCGGTGAGCCGGCCCTGATTTCGCTGCGCATGCCGGATCTCGTCGACGCCATTCGCCGCGCCGGCAAACGCCACGAGCGGCAGCGGGTGGAATTTTTCGAACGCGTGCCGCTCGACCGCTGGTTCGAGGCTTTCGTATCCCCGGTCCGGCTGGGTCAAAGGGGTGACCCCACCGACATCCTGCTGCTGACTTTCAACGATCTGACGCCGCTGCGGCGGGTCGAGGAAATGCGCGCCGATTTCGTCGCCAATGCCAGCCACGAACTGCGTACCCCGCTGGCCGCATTGCTCGGCTTCATTGAAACCCTGCAGGGCAGCGCCAAGGACGATGTCGTCGCCCGCGGCAAGTTCCTCGCCATCATGCAGGGCCAGGCGACCCGCATGGCGCGGCTGATCGACGATTTGCTGTCGCTGTCGCGCATCGAACTGAACGCGCATTTGCGCCCGAGCACGGCGCTGGAACTGGCGCCGGTGGTGCGGCAGGTGGTCGATGGCCTGCAGATGCTGGCGCGCGACCGGGGCGTCGAGATCAAGGTGACGGTGCCGTCGGAACCGCTGACGGTGCTGGGTGATCGCGATGAGCTGGTCCGCGCGCTCGAGAACCTGGTCGAGAATGCGCTCAAATATGGCGCCGCCGGAAAGCGCATCGATATCACGCTGAGTCCGGCCCAGACCCGGGCGGGCACGCCGGAGGCGCGGCTGAACATCCGCGACTACGGTCCGGGCATTGCACCGGAGCACTTGCCGCGACTGACCGAACGGTTCTATCGCGTCGATGTGGCCGACAGCCGGGCGCAAGGCGGTACCGGGCTGGGGCTGGCCCTGGTCAAGCATGTGCTCAACCGGCACGGCGGCCGGCTGTCCATCGACAGCACGCTCGGCGCCGGCGCTGCCTTCACCATCCATGTGCCCCTGTACACCGGCGATTCCGGGTCTGCTACAGAAACATTATAAAAAACATAGACTTAAACTGTCATGTGACTGTCACCTAACGTTTATAGAACGGTGACATGCAACGCCTAAGGCTGCTCACGACTTCGGAACGGCTCGATCCAAACCAGACAAACGGCCCCGTCCGAAGCGCAGACTTGGAGCGCGTTTTTAAAGCCAACAGCGGCCGCCTGAAGGTCAGGCGCAACGGCGAACGTACGCGGGTCGAATGGCCCGCGACGGCGCTTGGCCGCAAACAAGGAGAGTTATCTTGAAACACTGGACCGCTTTTGCAGCCGCGGGTTTTATTGCCGCCGCTGCCTATCTGCCGGCCAATGCCGCCGACATCTCGGGTGCCGGCGCTACTTTCCCTTATCCGATCTACGCCAAGTGGGCCGACACCTATAAGAAGGAAACCGGCATCGGGCTGAACTATCAGTCGATCGGCTCCGGCGGCGGCATCAAGCAGATTCAGAACAAGACCGTCACCTTCGGCGCCACCGACGCGCCGCTGAAGGGCGCTGACCTGGAGAAGTGGGGCCTGGCGCAGTTTCCGGCCGTGATGGGCGGCATCGTGCCGGTCGTCAATCTCGAGGGCATCAAGCCGGGCGAACTGACGCTCGACGGTCCGACGCTGGCGAAGATTTTCCTTGGCGAAATCAAGACCTGGAACGACGCGGCGATCCAGAAGCTGAACCCGAGCGCCAAGCTGCCCAATCAGGCGATCGCCATCGTGCACCGTTCGGACGGGTCGGGCACCACCTTCAACTTCGTGTACTACCTCTCGGAGATCAGCCCCGACTTCAAGTCCAAGGTCGGCGTCAACACCTCCGTGCAATGGCCGGCCGGCATCGGCGCCAAGGGTAACGAAGGCGTCGCCAACAACGTTGCCATCACCAGAGGCGCGATCGGCTACGTGGAATATGCCTACGCGCTGCAGAACAAGCTGACCCATACCAAGATGATCAACAAGGCCGGCAAGACGGTCGAACCGACCATGGAAGCCTTCCAGGCGGCCGCAGCCAATGCCGACTGGAAGTCGCAGCCGGGCTACGGCGTCATTCTCGCCAACCAGCCCGGCGACATGTCCTGGCCGATGACGGCCGCGACCTGGATCCTCGTCTACAAGACGCCGGTCGACGCAGCCGCGACGGCTTCGGCCCTGAAGTTCTTCGACTGGGCCTACCGCAACGGCGGCAAGATGGCCGAGGAACTGCACTACGTCCCGATGCCGGCTTCCGTGGTCAAGGACATCGAGTCGTACTGGCAGAACGAGGTCAAGGACGCGAACGGCAAGCCCGTCTTCGCCGCGATGTAAACCGGATGGAGGAAGGGCGCTTCGGCGCCCTTCCTTTTCCACCGCCGCCGGTGGCGGTGGCTTGTTTTGCGGCTGCAACGCCGCTTGAGTGGCTCCCTGTACGGCCGGAAGCCGATGGAGAGCCAAATGCAGTCCCCTGGGAGACGACCCGTGGCCGATATCGCGTATGAAGGCGGTGCCCTGTCGGCCACCGAGACTGTCGACCGGGCCAAGGTGCTGCGGCGGCTGCGATTGGGCGATTCAGCTTTCCGGCATATCACGCGGGTTGCCGCGATCTCGGTTCTGATCATCCTCAGCGGAATCATTCTCTCGCTGGTGTATGGCGCCTGGCCGGCGATGCAGACCTTCGGGATCAGCTTCCTGTTCGACGAATCCTGGAATCCTGTCACCGAACGCTTCGGCGCCATCGCGCCGATCTACGGCACGGTGCTGACGTCGCTCATCGCCATGCTGATTGCGGTGCCGATCGGCCTCTTCATCGCCCTGTTTCTCACCGAGTTATGTCCGATGTGGCTGCGCCGCCCGATCGGTGTGGCGATCGAGCTTCTCGCCGGCATTCCCTCGATCATCTATGGCATCTGGGGCCTGTTCGTGTTCGCGCCGTTTCTCCAGCAGCATGTGCAGCCGTTCCTGATCGATCTGTTCGGGCCGATTCCGATCCTGAACAACCTTTTCGCCGGTCCGCCTTATGGCATCGGCATCCTGACCGCGGGCCTGATCCTGGCCATCATGGTGCTGCCCTTCATCACCTCGATTTCGCGCGACGTATTCGAGGCAGTGCCCCCGGTGTTGAAGGAAGCGGCCTATGGCCTGGGCTGCACGACCTGGGAAGTGGCGCGTTATGTCGTGCTGCCCTATACCCGGGTCGGCGTGATCGGCGGTGTCATGCTCGGCCTCGGCCGCGCCCTCGGCGAAACAATGGCCGTCACCTTCGTGATCGGAAATGCGCATCGCATCTCCGGATCGATCCTGGCGCCCGGCACCACAATTTCGGCGACGATCGCCAATGAATTCACCGAGGCGGTTGGCGATATCTATACGTCGTCCTTGATCATGCTCGGTCTGATCCTGTTCTGCATTACGTTCATCGTGCTGGCCTTCGCGCGTCTGATGCTGATGCGCCTTAACGCGCGGGTAGGAGCCTGACATGGCTTTGATTTCAGGCGCCAACTCGCCTCTGTACGCCAAGCGCCGCCGCAAGAACGTCATCACCATGGCCTTGGCCTTTGCGGCGACGGCCTTGGGTCTGACCTGGCTGGTGCTGGTGCTCGCCGTGCTGTTGTGGAACGGTGTCGGTGGTCTGTCGCTGGCGGTCTTCACCGAAATGACCCCGCCGCCCGGTGCCGCCGGCGGCTTGCTGAACCCGATCGTCGGCAGCCTCATGATGACCGTTGTCGCGGTCGTGATCGGGACGCCGCTCGGTATTCTTGCCGGGACCTACCTGGCCGAATACGGCCGCTACGACAAACTGTCGTCGGTGGTGCGCTTTATCAACGACATCCTGCTCAGCGCGCCGTCGATCGTTATCGGCCTGTTCGTCTACGAGGTCATGGTCGCCTCGCTCGGACATTTCTCCGGCTGGGCAGGCGCAGTGGCGCTGGCCGTGATTGTCGTTCCCGTCGTCGTGCGCACCACCGAGGACATGCTGACGCTGGTGCCGGACACGTTGCGCGAGGCCGCCGCCTCGATCGGCTTGCCGCGTTCGCTGATGATCCGGCACGTTGCTTACAAGGCCGCGCGCGCCGGGATGATTACCGGCGTGCTGCTGGCGATCGCCCGCATCAGCGGCGAGACCGCGCCGCTGCTTTTTACCGCGCTGAACAACCAGTTCTGGAGCCTCGACATGGCCGCGCCGATGGCGAGCCTGCCGGTGGTTATTTTTCAGTTCGCGCTCAGTCCCTATAAGGACTGGCAGGAACTGGCATGGACCGGAGCATTGATCATTACCCTGGCGGTGCTTGCCCTTAGCATCGTCGCCCGCTTCCTTGGGGCACAGAGCAAAACGTCATGAACAGCGTCGCCAGTTTCACGGTACCCTCCGTCACGCATGCCGCCGTCAATGCCGGCGATCTCACCGACAAGGTGACGATCCGGAATCTCGATTTCTTCTACGGCGATAACCGTGCGTTGAAGGACATCAATGTCTCGCTCTACAACGGCAAGGTCACGGCCTTCATCGGCCCGTCCGGCTGCGGCAAGTCGACCCTGTTGCGCGTGTTGAACCGGATGTACGACCTTTATCCGAACCAGCGCGCCACCGGCGACGTGTCGCTCGACAATGAGAACATTCTCGACCCGGCGCAGGATCTCAATCTGCTTCGCGCCAAGGTCGGCATGGTGTTTCAGAAGCCGACGCCGTTTCCAATGACGATCTACGAAAATATCGCATTCGGCATCCGCCTTTATGAAAAGCTGCCGAAGTCGGAACTGGATGGCCGTGTGCAGCGTGCGCTTGAACGCGCCGCGCTGTGGAACGAGGTCAAGGACAAGCTCGGTGCCAACGGGCAGTCGCTGTCCGGTGGCCAGCAGCAGCGACTGTGCATCGCGCGCACCGTGGCGGTTCGGCCGGAGGTCATTCTGCTCGATGAGCCGTGTTCGGCCCTCGACCCGATCTCCACGGCCAAGATCGAAGAGCTGATTGACGAATTGAAGGAAGACTACACGCTGGTGATCGTCACCCACAACATGCAGCAGGCGGCGCGCGTCTCCGACTATACCGCCTTCATGTATCTCGGCGAACTGGTCGAATTCGGCGAAACGGCAAAGATATTCACCAAGCCCGACGATCGCCGGACGCAGGATTACATTACCGGCCGCTTCGGCTGATCTTCACGCACGGACTCTTGCGCGCCGGAACTCAAAGGATCGAGACCATGAACGATCAGCATACTGCGAAGGCTTTCGACAGCGACCTGCAGGACCTCTCTCGCATGGTCGCCGAAATGGGCGGCCTGGCCGAGAAGCTGATCGCCGACTCGGTCGACGCGCTGGCCAAGCGCGACACCGCGCTGGCGCAGCGGGTCACGGCCGCCGACGCCAGCATCGATGAACTGCAGGGCGAGATCGAGGAAAAGTCGGTGCTGACCATCGCCAAGCGCCAGCCGATGGCGGTCGATCTGCGCGACATCGTCGGCGCGCTGCGGCTTGCCAACGACCTGGAGCGCATCGGCGACCTGGCCAAGAACATCGCCAAGCGGGTGATCGCGCTGAATGCCGAGTTCCCGCCGCCGAAGCTGATCCGTGGCGTCGAGCACATGACCGACCTGGTCCTCGAGCAACTCAAGCTGGTGCTCGATGCTTACGCGCGTCGCGACGTCACCAAGGCGATGGAGGTGTGGCGCGGCGACGAAGAGATCGACTCGATGTGCACTTCGGTGTTTCGCGAGCTGCTGACCTACATGATGGAAGACCCGCGCAATATCACCTTCTGCATCCATCTGATGTTCTGCGCCAAGAACATCGAGCGAATGGGCGACCACGCCACCAACATCGCCGAGACGGTGCATTACATCATCGAAGGCCGGCCGATCGCCGACCAGCGGCCGAAGGGCGACACGACCACCATCCCGTCCTTGCGCGCCGCCGAGCTAGGGTAAACGATACCGCATGAGCGCACGCATCCTGATCGTCGAGGACGAAGAGCCGCTCACCATGCTGCTCCGCTACAATCTTGAGGCGGAGGGCTACGATGTCGATACCGCCGCTCGCGGCGACGACGCCGATACCAGGCTGAAGGAAAGCACGCCCGATCTGGTCGTGCTGGACTGGATGCTGCCCGGCCTGTCCGGCATCGAGCTGTGCCGGCGGTTGCGGGCCCGGCCGGAAACCCGGCAGTTGCCGATCATCATGCTCACCGCGCGCGGCGAGGAGAGCGAGAAGGTGCGCGGGCTGGCGACCGGCGCCGACGACTACATCGTCAAGCCGTTCTCGGTGCCCGAACTGCTGGCGCGGGTGCGGGCGCTGCTGCGCCGCGCCAATCCGGAGCGGGTCGCCACCGTTCTGAGCATTGGCGGCATCGAACTCGACCGCGACAAGAAGCGCGTTTCGCGCGGCGGTCGCGCCATCGAACTGGGGCCGACCGAGTACCGGTTGCTGGAGTTCCTGATGGAGCGGCCGGGCCGGGTGTTCTCGCGCGAGCAGTTGCTCGACGGCGTCTGGGGCTCGGAGATTTACATCGACGAGCGAACCGTCGACGTCCATGTCGGCCGGCTGCGCAAGGCGATCAACCGCGGTCAGGAAGTCGATCCGATCCGCACCGTGCGCGGCGCCGGCTATGCGCTGGACGACCGCTTCGGCCGCGAAGCGTAAGAATTCTGACTCTGCTGTCATCGCCGGGCTTGACCCGGCGATCCATGAGGCGGCGCGTCATCGGCAGCCTTACACCAGGCTTTGCCGTGCATCGGCTCATCATGGATGCCCGGGTCAAGCCCGGGCATGACGCAGAATGGGGGGCGGCGCTTGTGCGTCACCAGCGGAGAGATTGGAGGGCCGGGGGCCAATGTCACGGCCAAGCCGGCTGAAGGCCGGACGCGGGTGCCCGGCCATGACAGCGGAGAGCTTAGCTCCGGAACTGCGGCCGCTGCTTGTCACGGCGGCGATCCGACATCGGCTGGTAGGCGAGGCGGGAGTGGAAGGTGCAATAGGTCTGCTCGTTGGCCTCGCCGCCGCAGAAGAAGAACTCGGTGCTGCCCGGATCGCCGACCGGCCAGCGGCAGGTCTTCTCGGTCAGTTGCAGCAGGGTCTTGCGCTGCTCGATCGGAATCTCGACCAGGTCGGGCTCAACCGCTTCTTCGTAATCGTAGGCCAACGCGGTGTTGCCGCGCATCGCCGGCCGCGACACGCGCATTATGTGACCGGAAGAGCGCGTTTTGCGCGGCCGCGGGCTGGCCGAAGATGGGCTTTTGGCGCGTCCGGACAGGCCGAGGCGGTGCACCTTGCCGATAACGGCGTTCCTGGTGATGCCGCCGAGCTCCGCCGCAATCTGGCTGGCGGACAAGCCGTCTGCCCAGAGTTTTTTCAGGAGCTCGACCCTTTCGTCCGTCCAGCTCATCGGATTTTCTCCTCAGGCCTCAAGGCCTTGGGTTGAATCCATCCCCGCCGGCGGGCGCAATCAAGCACCAGCCGCCTCAGCGTCAGGGATGAACCAGGGTCAGTGGCAACACGAGATGTCGTACCGCCTGACGGAAAACCTACACTATGGGTTGACTCGCCCGCAAGCATTTGCAAGCAGCAAAAACCGATCTACCAACAGGTTTTCCTTTAGAATCCGCAGTTGCGGCAAAACTGAGTCGCGAATCAGCCGGGCGCCGGTTCCCGTGCACCGGTTGACAGGGCAGGGTCGGGCAATAGAATGCTTAAAGTGCCGCCCGGTGAGGCGGCACATTTCATTTCGGGCTCCTGAACCCGAAAAAAGCCCGCCGGACGTTTATCCGGCGTGCCGTCGCTTTCGATAAGATCATGCACAGGCATGACGTTTCGGTGGGATAACCAGCCGTGAGCTCGCATGTATTGCCGACTTATGCCCGAGTCGACCTCGCTTTTGAGCGGGGCGAAGGTGTCTGGCTGATCACGGCCTCCGGCGAACGCTATATGGACTTCACCTCGGGCGTGGCGGTCAACGCGCTCGGCCACTGCCATCCGCACATGGTCAAGGCGGTCACCGAGCAGGCCGCCAAACTCTGGCACGTCTCGAATTTGTATCGCATTCCGGAAGCCGAGCGGCTGGCCGACCGGCTGTGCGCCGCCTCCTTTGCCGACTTCGCGTTCTTCTGCAATTCCGGCACCGAGGCGATGGAAGCCTCGATCAAGATGGCGCGGAAATACCAGGCGGTCTCCGGAAAGCCCGAGCGCTACCGCATCGTCACCTTCGAAGGTGCGTTCCACGGCCGGACGCTGGCGTCGCTGTCCGCCACCGGCAACAAGAAATATCTTGATGGCTTCGGGCCGCCGGTCGATGGCTTCGATCAGGTGCCGTTCGCCGACCTCGAGGCCACCAAGAAAGCCATCGGCCCCGCCACCGCCGCGATCCTGATCGAGCCGGTGATGGGCGAGGGCGGCGTGCGGGTCGTGCCGCATGATTTTTTGCGCGCGCTCCGCAAGCTGTGCGACGACAACAGCCTGCTGCTGATGTTCGACGAAGTGCAGACCGGCGTCGGCCGCACCGGCGACCTGTTCGCCTACCAGCACACCGGCGTCACGCCCGATATCATGGCGCTGGCCAAGGCGCTCGGCGGCGGTTTCCCGATCGGCGCCTGTCTGGCGACGGCGGAAGCGGCCAAGGGCATGACGGCCGGCACCCATGGGTCGACCTTCGGCGGCAATCCGCTGGCCATGGCGGCTGGCAATGCCGTGATCGATGTGGTGACCGGGGAGGGTTTCCTCGACCGGGTCAAGCACAGCGGCCTCTTGTTCAAGCAAAAGCTGGCCGCGCTGAAGGACAGGCATGCGTCGGTGCTTGCCCAGGTGCGCGGCGAAGGCCTGCTGATGGGCCTGCGCATGGTGCCGCCGGTCGGCGAAATGGTCGATGCCTTGCGCGCCGAGAACATGATCACGGTCGCCGCCGGCGACAACGTCGTTCGGTTGCTGCCGCCACTGATCATCAACGATCAGGAGATCGACGAGGCGGTCGCGCGCGTCGATCGCGCTTGTGCCCGGCTTGAGCAGATCCAAGCGGCGGCCAAGCCGGGGGTGGCGTCATGACCGGCAACGGCGTGCGGCATTTCCTCGACCTGATCGACATTCCGAAGACGGTGCTGGCCGGGCTGATCGACACCAGCCGCGCCATGAAGGCCGAGCGTGCCAAAGGCGTCCGCCATTCGCCGCTGGCCGGCAAGACGCTGGCGATGATCTTCGACAAGCCGTCGACCCGGACCCGGGTGTCGTTCGACGTCGCCATGCGCCAGCTCGGCGGCGAGGCGATCATGCTGACGGCGCAGGAAATGCAGCTCGGCCGCGGCGAGACCCTGGCCGACACCGCCCGCGTGCTGTCGCGCTTTGTCGACGCCATCATGATCCGCACGCTCGACCACGAGGCGGTGGCCGAGATCGCGCGCTATGCCACCGTGCCGATCATCAACGGGCTGACGCGGCGCTCGCACCCCTGCCAGGTGCTGGCCGACGTGATGACCTTCGAGGAAAAGCTCGGCTCGATCCGGGGCCGCACCGTGGCCTGGACCGGCGACGCCAATAATGTCTTGGCGTCGTGGATGCATGCCGCCGAGCGGTTCGATTTCCGGCTTCGGGTGGCGACGCCGTCCGAACTCAAGCCGAAGAAATGGCTGATGGACTGGGTGAAGTCGGCCGGCGCCCAGATCGACATCGGCGACGACCCGGAAGCCGCGGTCAAGGATGCCGACTGTGTCGTCACCGACACATGGGTGTCGATGGGCGACCGCGATGGCAAGCATCGGCACAACATTCTCAAGCGCTATCAGGTCAATGCCGGGCTGATGGCCAAGGCCAGCCCGCACGCGGTGTTCATGCATTGCCTGCCGGCCCACCGCGGCGAGGAGGTCACCGACGAGGTAATCGACGGACCGCAGTCGGTGGTGTTCGACGAGGCGGAAAACCGCCTGCACGCGCAGAAGGGCCTGCTGGCCTGGTGCCTGCACGCCGACGGTCGGTAGTTTCCCGTCATGCCGGGACGGCGCGCTGGCCCCCGTTTACGGGGCTCGAAATTCCGCCGTCGCGCTCTACATAAGGCCCATGACCGGAACCATGACCCAGCCTGACATCTCAATTCCATCCCGTGCGCCGGCGGCCGTGGCCAACGACGACACCGTGATGCCGTTCGAAGTGGCAACGCTCGACCTGCGCGGCCGCGTGGTCCGGCTTGGCCCGGTGGTCGACGACATCCTGTCGCAGCACGACTACCCGCCCCCGGTCGCCAAACTGGTGGGCGAGGCGGTGGTGCTGGCCGTCATGCTCGGCTCGGCGCTCAAGATCGACGGCCGCTTCATCCTGCAAACCCAGACCGACGGCCCGGTCGGCCTGCTGGTGGTGGATTACACCACCCCCGGCCAGGTCCGCGCCTGCGCGCGCTTCGGCAAGGACGGCGTTGCCGCTCTGGTTGCGGCGGGCAAGGCCGATGCCGGCGCGCTGCTCGGCAAAGGCCATCTGGCGATGACCATCGACCAGGGTCCCGACACCAGCCGCTATCAGGGCATGGTGGCGCTGGATGGCGGCACGCTCGAAGACGCCGCACACGAGTATTTCCTGCGCTCCGAGCAGATCCCGACGCGGGTCCGGCTCGCGGTGGCCGAGGAACTGCGCCCGGAGAACGGCGGCGCTCGCCATCGCTGGCGCGCCGGCGGCATCATGCTGCAGTTCCTGCCGCAGTCGTCGGAGCGCGCCCGCGTTGCCGATCTCGACCCGGGCGACGCCCCCGAGGGCATGGAAGTGCAGACCGCGGTGGAAGACGACGCCTGGGTGCAGGGCCGTATGCTGCTTGAAACCGTGGAAGCCGTCGAACTGATCGATCCGGCGATTTCCAGCGAGCGGCTGGTCTACCGGCTGTTTCACGAACCGGGTGTGCGCGTGTTCGGCACCGCCGACGTCAAGGCGCAATGCTCGTGCTCGCGGGACACCGTCGAGGCCATGCTGAAGAGCTTTTCGCAGGACGACCGCGACCACATGGTCGAGGACGGCAAGATTTCCGTGACCTGCGAATTCTGCAGCGCGAATTATGTGTTCGCACCCGGCGAGGTCGATGCCAAGGCAAGCTGAGATGCTATGATCGCGCTCGATGCGGTCGATTCTCCTTGCCCTTCTCTTGACCTCGCCGGCGACGGCTTTCGCGCAAAGCTGTCCCGAGCCGCTCGCGTCGGCCCAGCGTCTGGTGCTGGTCACCGCCGCGACGTTTTCCAGCAGCACGGCCAGCCTGCAACGCTTCACGCGCGCGACACCGGCTGCGCCCTGGCAGGCGGACGGCGGAGCGGTGAGCGCCCTGATCGGCCGCAAGGGCGTGGCCTGGGCGCCGGCGTTTCGCGACCACGGCCGCCGCGGCGAACCGGTGAAGGTCGAAGGCGACAAGCGCGTGCCGGCCGGGTTCTACAAGATCGGCCGCAGCTTCGGCTTCGCGCCGTCAACGCGGCCCGGCTATCTGCGCGTCAGCGAGGGCACGGTCTGCGTCGATGATCCGGCCTCGCCGGCCTACAACCGCATCACCACGCGCGCCAAGGTCGGTTGGCAGGTCTCCGGTGAGAACATGTGGCGGATCTCATATTATCGCCGCGGTCTCGCGGTTGATTATCCGACCGATGCGGCCGGCCGCGCCGGCTCCTGCATTTTCATTCACGTGCGCAACCCGGATGCCACCGGCACCTCCGGCTGCGTGGCGGTGGCCGAGCCCGACGTAATAGCCTTGCAGGATTTTTCGCAAAGCGGGGCTGTTCTGGCCGTGCTGCCGCGTCCGGCGCTCGATCGCTTCAAGGGCTGTCTGCCCGCGCCGTGAACGGTCGCTTCAGTTGATGGTCCGCGCCGCCAGCGACGAATCAAGTGAAAAGGCCGGGATCTCGATGTCGAAAGGCTCGCCCTCGATGGTGATGAACCCGTAGCTGCCGCTCATGAAGCCGGACGGCGTTGGCAGCGGAACCCCGCTGGTATACTCGAACGACTCGCCCGGCTTCAGCGTCGGCTCTTCGCCGACGACGCCAGGTCCCTTGACCTCCTGCAGCCGTCCGAGCGCATCGGTGATGCGCCAGTGCCGTGTTTTGAGCTGCACGGTCTCGGTCCCGCGATTGGCGATGTCGATGGTATAGGACCAGAAATAATAGCCGTTGTCCGGTGACGAACGCTCGGACACATAGCGCGGCGTCACCATTACCTCGATCTTACGGGTCACGGCGCGGTACATCTATATCCTTGCGGTAATCGAGCTTATGATAAGTTTCGTTCCGTTCGATTATGGACGAAACGCGCGACGAAAGAAAAGCCATTCATGGCAACTTCCCTGCCGCAGCCCCTGACGGAACGCGATCTGCGGCTGGACCTGTTTCGCGGCATCGCGCTCTGGCTGATTTTTCTTGGTCATATACCCTCGAATACCGTGAGCTGGATCACCATCCGCAATTACGGCTTCAGCGACGCCACCGAAATTTTTGTTTTCATCTCCGGCTATTCGGCGGCTTTCGTGTACGGCCGCGCCATGCAAAGCGCGGGTTTCGTCATCGCCGCCGCCCGCGTGCTCAAGCGCGCATGGCAGATTTATGTGGCGCATGTGTTTCTGTTCGCGATCTATCTTGCCGAGATCGCCTATGTCGCGAAGAATTTCGACAACCCACTCTATACCGAAGAAATGGGTGTGCTCGATTTCATGAAGAATCCCGATGTCACCATCCTTCAGGCGCTGATGTTGAAGTTCAAGCCTGTGAACATGGATGTGCTGCCGCTTTATATTGTGCTGCTGATCTGGTTCGCACCGATTCTTTGGCTGCTGCTGCGCTCGCCAACGCTGGCATTGCTGGTGTCTGCGGCCATTTACGCGGTGATGTGGATGTTCAACCTCAACCTGCCGGGCTATCCAAGTGGCGGCTGGGTGTTCAATCCGTTTGCGTGGCAATTGCTGTTCGTGCTGGGGGCCTGGTGCGCGCTCGGCGGTGCCCAGAGGCTCGGGCGCTGGCTTAACTCTCCGGTGCTGATCGGGTGCGCCGTACTGTATTTGGTGTTCGCATTCTTGATCGCCTTGACCTGGTATATCCCGCGCCTGGCGGTTTATGTGCCGGCTTTTGTCGGCGAGGCGATCTACCCGATCGACAAGACCAATCTCGACGTGCTGCGCATCCTGCACTTCCTGTCGCTGGCGGTGATCACGGTCTACTTCGTGCCGCGGAACTGGCCGCGCCTGAAGCATCCAGTGTTCTGGCCGGCGATCGTGTGCGGCCAGCATTCGCTGGAAATTTTCTGCCTCGGGGTCTTCCTGTCCTTTGCCGGGCATTTCGTCTTCACCGAGGTGTCGAACCGGGTGCTGACCCATTTCGTCGTCAGTCTGGCCGGTATCGTCATCATGGTTGGCGCAGCGGCCCTGCTTTCATGGTATAAGCGGGTCGAACGACAACCGCGTCCGCCCTCCAAACAGCCGGGCTTCGCGGAGGGCGACGTAAGATGAGGCGGATACAACTTCTGGTGGCGCTGATCGTGCTGGCCGGGGCAGAAGGGGCCTTGCCCGCCGTGGCCAAGCCCGTGCAATGCCGCGTGCCCGGTTTCGAGGCAGAGCGGATTTTTCCGCTGCCGCGGGTCGCCCGGGCGATCGAAGCAAAGCGCCTCAGCATCCTCGTGATCGGCAACGGCTCATCCCTGCTGCCGGGGCCGACCGGCAAGGATGTGTCCTATCCGGTCCGCCTGCAGGCCGCTCTGTCGAAGCTGCTGCCCGGCGTCGTAGTGACGGTGGCCACCGATGTGGTGCCCCGGCGCATTGCCATCGACGCGGCCAAGGCAATGCCCAAGGCGCTGGCGGCGACCAAGCCGGCCTTGGTGGTGTGGCAGACCGGTACGGTGGATGCCATGCAGTCCACCGATCCGGATCAGTTCAGCCGGGCGCTCGAAAAGGGGATTAACATCATCCGTGCCGCCGGCGCCGATGTGATTTTCATCAACGCCCAATACAGCCCGCGAACGGAATCGATGATCGCGCTCGGAATCTATGCGGAAAACATGCGCTGGATTGCGATGCAGCATGAGGTTCCCCTGTTCGACCGGTTCAGGCTGATGCAACTTTGGTCCGATGTCGGGACCTTCGACCTTTATTCCGCCACGAAAAAACTTGACATGGCGGAGGGGGTTCATGATTGCATCGGGCAGTTGCTGGCCGACCTGGTGCTTGAGGCGGCCCGGATGCCCGGCAACAAGTAGTGTAGAGTTCAGGCACGCGTGCGGTCTAAGAGTTTGGACGCGGTTTTCGACCAGGATCATGCGCAAGCAATTCTTATGGGCGGAGCGACTGCTGTGCATGTGACGAAGACCGCCTCCGGGGCGATGATGGTTATTGCCGTCGCCGCGCTGCTTGCAGGATCGATGCTCCCGGCGGCCGCCGAAGAAGCGCAGCCCGCCTGCGACTGCCCCCTGGAGATTGTCCGCCTTGCCAATCCGCTGACGCGCGTGTCCCAGCGCATGGCGGCGGGCCTGCCGGTTACGATCGTCGCCATCGGTTCGTCGTCAACGGCCGGCGCTGGCGCCAGCACCCCGGCCCGCAGCTATCCGAGCCGGTTGGCGGAAGAGCTCAGGAAGACCTTTCCGACCCAGGCCTTCAACGTGATCAATCGCGGCGTGAACGGCGAAGAAGTACCGGACATGCTGAAGCGTTTCGACAGCAACGTGATCGCGGAAAAGCCCGATCTGGTGCTATGGCAACTCGGCACCAATTCGCTGATCCGCGATAAAGAGATGGACAGCAAGGACGCCACCATCCGTTCGGGCCTCGACAAGCTGCGCGCCATCGGCGCCGATGTGGTGCTGATCGATCCGCAGTTTGCGCCGAAGGTGATCGCCAAGCCCGAACATCTGAAGATGGTGGCGCTCATCGCCGATACCGCGAAGCGCGAGAAGGTTCAGGTGTTCCGGCGCTTCGCGGTGATGAAGCGCTGGAGCGAGGTCAACCGGCTGCCGTTCGAGACGTTTGTGTCGTCCGACGGCCTGCACCAGAACGACTGGAGCTATGCCTGCATGGCCAAAGGTCTCGGCATCGCGATCGCCGAGGCCTCGCAGCGGCCGGTTCTGTCGGCCACGGCGCTGCCGCCGCGCTGACGCGTCAAGCCTTGCTCACACCCGGTCGAGCGCGGTCAGCAGATCGTCGATGATGTCGTCGGGATGCTCCAGTCCCGCCGAGAAACGCACCAGCCCGTCGCCGATGCCGAGTTCTGCTCGCTGCTCGGGCGTCAGCCGCTGATGCGTGGTGGTGGTCGGATGCGTGATCAGGCTTTTGGCGTCGCCGAGATTGTTGGTGATGCCGAGCAGTTGCAGTCCGTTGAGGAAACGGAAAGCGCCTTCCTTGCCGCCCGTTACTTCAAACGCCACCAGGGTCGATCCGGCGGTCATCTGCTTCTTGATGATGTCGGCCTGCGGGTGATCGGCGCGGCCCGGATAGATCAGCCGGGTGATTTTTTTGTGACCCGCAAGTGCCTCGGAAACGGCGCCTGCGGTTTCGGTTTGCCGGGTAACACGCACCGACAATGTCTCAAGTCCCTTCAGCAGCACCCAGGCATTGAACGGTGACAGCGACGGTCCGGTCTGGCGCAGCAGTTGCTGGTAGCTGTCGGTGATCAGCTTCTCGGCGCCGAGGATACAGCCGCCAAGGACGCGGCCCTGGCCGTCGATATGCTTGGTGGCCGAGTAGACGACGACATCGGCGCCGAGCGTCAGAGGACTCTGGAACAGAGGTGTGGCAAATACATTGTCGACCACCAGTTTGGCGCCGTTGGCGTGGGCGATGTCGGCAACCGCCTGGATGTCATAGACCTCGAGTGTCGGATTGGTCGGCGTCTCCATGAAGTAGACGGCCGTGTTCTTCTGGGTTGCCTTCTTCCATTGCGCGATGTCGGCGCCATCGACCAGCGTCGAGGTGACGCCGAACCGCGGCAGCCATTCTTCGATCACCCAGCGGCAGGACCCGAACAGCGCCTTGGCGGCGACGACATGATCTCCGGCGCGCACCAGACCCATCAGCGCGGTGGTGACGGCCGCCATGCCGGTTGCGGTCGAGCGCGCGGCTTCGGCGCCTTCGAGCGCGGCCATGCGCTGCTCGAACATGCTCATGGTCGGATTGGTGTAGCGAGAATAGACGTAGCCGGGGATCTTGCCGGAGAAGCGCTCCTCGCAGTCCTCGGCACTGTCGTATTTGTAGCCCTGCGTCAGGAAGATCGCTTCCGACATCTCGTTGAATTGCGAGCGCAGGGTGCCGGCATGAACCAGGCGGGTTTCGGCGCGGTAGGATTTTGCCTTGGACTCGGACACGCGGGCCTCCTTCGGCCAACAAAAAACCGGCCGGGAAAAATCCTCGGCCGGGCACACGTGTCCCCGGCCTTTTAGCGATTTATTTAACGTGGCTGCAAGCCGGCCGGCTCAAATGACCACGGGATAAGCCATATGTAGCGGGCCCTGTGGCTTCCCGTCAAGGCGCCCGTCGGGTTAGATCGCGGGATCATTGGCCGTCTTATCCTTCGAGTGCTTCTGGATGACGGGGAGGGGTACCGCGTGCCGCTGAATTTCGCCGTCGACGACAAGGGTATTTTGCCCGACCGGATGATTGCGGCGCTGGCCGCGGCCGGCGGCATTCTGCCCGCGACCGAATTCGTGCCCGACCAGATCCAGCCGGCGAGTCTCGATTTGCGGCTCGGCGACATTGCCTACCGCGTGCGCGCGAGTTTCCTGCCCGGCTCGACCACGGTGGCGCAGCGCATCGACGAACTCAAGCTGCACGAGTTCTCGCTGACCGAAGGCGCGGTGCTGGAAACCGGCTGCGTCTACATCGTGCCGCTGCTCGAGAGCCTGGCGCTGCCGGACGACATTTCCGCCGCCGCCAATCCGAAAAGCTCGACCGGCCGCCTTGACGTCTTCACCCGCGTCATCGCCGACGAGCTGCGCGGCTTCGACCGCATCGAGGCCGGTTATCACGGCCCGCTTTATGCGGAGATCAGCCCGCGCACTTTTCCGGTGCTGGTGCGCGAGGGCTCGCGGCTGTCGCAGATCCGCTTCCGCCACGGCTCGGCGTTGCTCGGCGGCGACGCCTTGCGCGAACTGCACGCGCGCGAGCGGCTGGTCGATGCGGATGACGCCGATGTCAGCGAAGGCGTGGCGGTCGGCGTCGATCTGTCGGGGCTTGGGCCCGGCGGTCTGGTCGGCTACCGCGCCAAGCGCCACACCGGCCTGATCGATGTCGAGCGGCGCGCCGGTTATTCGGTTCTCGACTTCTGGGAGCCGATGCAGGCGCGGCCCGACAAGAGCCTGATCCTCGATCCCAACGAATTCTACATTCTCGCCTCCAAGGAGGCGGTGCAGGTGCCGCCCGACTACGCCGCCGAGATGGTGCCGTTCGATCCGCTGGTCGGCGAATTTCGCGTTCACTATGCCGGCTTCTTCGATCCGGGTTTCGGCTATGCCGGCGCCGGCGGCACCGGCGCGCGCGCCGTGCTCGAAGTGCGCTCGCGCGAAGTGCCGTTCATTCTGGAGCACGGGCAGATCGTCGGCCGGCTCGTCTACGAGAAAATGCTGGCCAAACCCGACCGGCTGTACGGTCAGGGCATCGGCTCCAACTACCAGGCGCAGAGCCTGAAGCTGTCCAAGCACTTCAAGAGCTGAGCTAATGTGCGTGCGGGGTGCTGGATCGCGCTCCGCTTTGGCAGTAGGATGCTGCCTACGCGGGCGTAGTTCAATGGTAGAACGGCAGCTTCCCAACCTATATGCCATGAACATGCCCGCACATAGATGCGCGCGACAAAGTCAAATTTGACCAGGGTATGTGTGGGGGTACCGTTTTGGGACGCTAGAAATCCGATAACTGTGGCAGTAGTTTAAGCAAACACTGCGATTCCGCCTCTGGCACCCAGACTATATTCCTATTTTAATCGCCTCGGCACGAAATTCATTTCAAGGTTTTGGGATAATCGTCACGTATAAGAATCAGCCAGACAAATTTCTTGCATCTTCAGCGCCTGATGACGCACGAAGTGGGAGCGCGGCGCTTCTCCCATCCTTCTCGTTGCAGGATTGGGTCTTCGTGCTCTTCTGCGGGATACCCTAAGCAAAAGTAGCCGATCAGGGTCCATGAAGAAGGGACGTCGAGAATCGCGCTCACCCGTGACGGCTCCATGATGGACACCCAACCCAGACCAATTCCCTCCGCTCGAGCAGCCAGCCATAGGGTGTGCACTGCCATTACCGCCGAATACTCGATCGTGGCCGGCATTGTCCGCCGGCCGAGCCCGTGGCCCTGCGTGGTTGAACGGTCCGCAAAAACCGCGAATTGACAAGGCGCGTCGTCCAGCCCCGCAAGCTTCAGTCGCGCATATAAAGAAGCTCTCTCACCGGACTGGTCCTTGAGCGCAATCGCATTGCAGTTCTCGAAGCACGCTCGAATCTCCTGTCGACGTTCCGGGCTCTCTACCACGACGAAGCGCCACGGTTCGCTGAGGCCAACCGACGGGGCGAGGCATGCAAGACCGAGCAAACGGTCTAGCGTTCCCTCCAAAAGTTGTTTGCGCTTGAACTGCCGGACGTCACGACGCCAGAGAAACAGGTCGAGCAATCCATCGCGGAACTCCAACCCAAATTCAGGAACATCGTTGATCAATGAATTCGCCGTCATTTCTCAAGCTTTGGATAAGCAGACAGAGCTGCATTTAATCGTTGCCAAGCGGTTTCATTTGGAGGAAGCCCCCACCGTAGCCATGTCGAGTCTTCGGCGAAGGGCCGGATCAGAATGCCCGAGCGCCCTAGATAATTGAACAACTCTTGTGCTCTGGAAGACCGCGTGAGTCGATAAAGAGCAGTACCGCCGAGAATCTCCAACTCTGAGCCTGCAAGCAACAAGTCGAGTCGCTGAGCGGCATCTGCAAGACACTTAAGTGTTTGGTCCTTCCAAAATGTATCGGCAAGCGCCTTCTCACCGACAAAAATCGCCGGGCCGGAAACCGCCCATGGACCAAGCATTTGATCGAGCCGGTTTGCTAGGCTGGGCGCGGTAATCGCGAAGCCCAGCCTCAGGCCGGCAAGTCCAAAGAACTTTCCGAAGGATCGTAGAACGACGATGTTGCCGCTATCGACGTTACCCGCGAGACTGATGCCGGAAGGTGCGACATCCGCGAAGGCTTCGTCGACAACGAGAATGCCGTCGTGCCGGCGCAAGTCGCGTGCGATGTCCAATATCTCTGCCTTCGGCACGATACGGCCGTCGGGATTGTTCGGATTGACGATAATTGCGAGGTCGGCTGACCTGAGCTGATCGACGTCGCGGACCTCGTTCGCGTGGTGCCCGGCCAGCACAGCTGCTCGCAAGTGCTCGGCGTAGGTCGGGCTCAATATGGCGGCACGTCCTGGTGCGACAAGCATCGCAACTTGTGGAAGCAGCATCTGCGTGCCTGGGGCGAGCACAACGTAATCTTCTGCTGCCGCTCCATACGATCGCGCGGCGATTGCGGCAAGCCGTCCGACCGCTGCTTGATCCGGCAGCCGAGAGAAGCAATCGGGCGGAATTTGGGGCAGCGGATACGAATAAGGATTGATTCCAGTCGACAGATCGATGAAGGGTTCGGGAGCGTCCGGAAACATCACGCGCGCCGCGGCCAGATTGCCGCCATGAGCGAGCGGGGCCAGCGGCTGAAGAACGGTGTGAGTGGCGATGAGCATAGCGATTACTCTAATGGCCCTGCTGATCGAGGCAAGCTTCGGCTACCCGGACCTTTTGGCGCGGATTATAAGCCATCCCGTAATCTGGCTCGGCCGCCTGATCGGCTGGCTTGATCTCACGCTCAACCGCGAAAGCCACAGTAAAGCCAATCGTAAGTTGGCCGGTTTCATCGCCGCTTTGTGCATCGTCGCAGTTCCGGCTGTCATGGCGTTTGGCGTTGAGCGCGGTCTGCTGGCATTTCCGTTTGGGTTCGTGGTCGTGGCCGCGGCCGCAAGTACGCTGCTGGCTCAACGGAGTCTCTATGATCATGTTGCTCGTGTCGCCTCAGCGTTGGAACAAGACGGCATAGATGGTGCCCGAGAAGCAGTATCGCACATTGTCGGACGCGATACCCATGCGCTCGACCAAGCGGGCGTTTCGCGCGCGGCGATCGAGAGCTTGGCTGAAAATTTCTCCGACGGAATCGTTGCGCCGTGTTTCTGGCTGGCGGCTGGCGGCCTAGCCGGCGGCGTGGCCTACAAGGCGGTGAACACCGCCGACAGCATGATCGGCCATCGCACCACGCGCCACAAAGATTTTGGGTTTGCCTCGGCGCGGCTCGACGATCTTCTCAATCTGCCGGCGTCGCGCCTGTCCGCTCTTTTGATAATTGCAGCGGCGGCTGTCAGCAAACCCGCTTCGGCGGGACAGGCCTGGAGGGCCGTGTGCCGCGATGCCCATCGTCATCGATCGCCGAATGCTGGTTATCCGGAAGCGGCCATGGCCGGTGCATTGGGTTTGGCGTTGGCAGGTCCACGCGTCTACGGTGGGGCCATGGTTGAGGACGCGACCATGGGCAACGGCCGCCGCGATGCCGGCGCGACAGATATTCGTGCCGCGTTGGCGCTTTATCGGCGTGCCGACTTTATCTTCATCGTGTTGGTGGCCATTTTCGCGGCGGCCGTCATCGCGCCAATGTAAGCAGCCGGTCGAGATCGATGAACGTGGTGAGATGCCAAGCCAGCCGGTCCAGTGTGCGTTCGACCAGTTCATCGTAAGCGATTGTCGTCGCGCCGCCGCCCAGGCGCGCGAGCCAAGCCGCGCGCTGGTTGTCGTCGGAGAAGATTCCGTGAATATAAGTGCCGACAATCAGGCCATTGGCTGAAATAGCGCCCTCCGGCGTTCCATCCGCGAGATACGCGAACGGCCGCGCACGGTCGGGCCCTTCCGTCACGCCCATGTGCATTTCGTAACCGGAGAAAGGGACACCGTCGCGTGTCGTTCCGCTACTCAGTTCCAGTCTTTTCTCCGGCGACAGAACCGTTTCGACGTCGAGCAAACCCAGTCCCGGCACCGTTCCGGCCGGACCCTCGATACCGCTCGGATCGGTGACGCTTTTGCCCAACATCTGATAGCCGCCGCAAAGCCCGAGCACCATTCCGCCCCGGCGCACATGCGCGGCGATATCGACGTCGAAGCCGCTCTCACGCAGCGCCCTTAGTCCGGCGATGGTCGTTTTCGATCCGGGAAGGATCACTAGGTCTGCATCGCCGGGCAATGCTTGGCCGGGGTGGACGCGGATCAGATTGACGTTGGATTCGTGCTCAAGCGGATCGAGGTCGTCGAAGTTGGCGATCTGCGGCAGAATGGGCACGGCGACAACGAGTTTCGCGTTATCGCGCCGCCGGGTTGGACGATCCAGCGCCAACGAATCTTCCGCCGGAAGATTCCGCGACTCGGAGAAATAGGGAACGAGACCAAGCGAAGGCCAACCGGTGGCGGCGACAATGGCGTGATCGCCGTCGGCGAAAAGGCTCGGGTCGCCGCTGAATTTGTTGACGATGAAACCTTGGACCAGCGCGGCGTCTTCGGGATCGAGAACGGTTTTGGTCCCGATCAGGCTTGCAATCACGCCGCCACGATCGATGTCGCCGATGATCACCACAGGCGTATCGGTTGCACGCGCGAATCCCATGTTTGCGATGTCATATTTTCTTAAGTTGATTTCCGATGCGCTGCCGGCGCCTTCGACCAGGATCAGATCGGCCTCTTGCTTCAAGCGTTCGAAGCTGTCGAGCACATAGGGCATTATTTTGGGTTTCATGCGCATGTATTCGATGCCTTTCGCCGTGCCGTAGACTTTTCCCTGCACGACGATTTGCGCGCCGACTTGACTCTGTGGCTTGAGGAGCACCGGGTTCATGTGAATGCTGGGCGGCACGCCGGCGGCGCGCGCCTGCAGTGCTTGCGCACGGCCGATCTCGCCGCCGTCGGCTGCGACCGCGGCGTTGTTGGACATGTTCTGCGCCTTAAATGGTCGAACCCGCAGTCCGCGTTTGGCGTAGGCGCGCGCGAGGCCGGCGACGATGAGCGATTTGCCCACGTCGGAACCGGTGCCCTGAAACATAATTGCGCGTGCGGTCACGATTAGAACTCGATGCCGGGCTGTGCCTTCACGCCGGCCTTGAAGTGATGTTTGACGAGGGTCATCTCGGTGACCAGATCGGCCGCGGCGATCAGGTCGGGCTTGGCGTTGCGGCCGGTGATGACCACGTGCAGGTCAGGTCGCCTTGCTGCGAGTGTAGCGATGACGGCCTCCAGATCGAGATAATCGTAGCGTAGCGCGATGTTCAGCTCATCGAGAATGAGGAGCGCAAGCGCCGGATCGGCCATCAGTTCGCAGGCTTTGTTCCAGGCGCGCTCGGCGGCGGCGACGTCGCGTTTGAGATCCTGCGTATCCCAGGTGAAGCCTTCGCCCATGGTGTGCCAGACCACCTGATCGCCGAACGTTTCCAGCGCGTCGCGCTCCGCCGAACGCCAGGCGCCCTTGATGAACTGAACGACGCCAACACGCCGCCCGCGCCCAAGGATGCGGAGCGCGAGCCCAAAGGCGGCGGTCGACTTGCCTTTGCCGGTGCCGGTGTGGACGATCAGCAGGCCCTTCTCGACCGTCTTTTCCGCGACCTCGGCGTCTTGCATCGCCTTGCGCTTGGCCATCTTGGCGCGATGACGCTCGGCCTCGGTCTCATCGATGGTCTTGCTCATGGCGTTCCCTTTACAAACATCGGCAGTCCCGCGACGACGAGCACGACGCGGTCGGCACGCGCCGCGACCCGCTGATTGAGCCGCCCTTGTAGGTCGCGAAATCGCCGGGCCTGCGCGTTGTCGGGCACGATGCCAAATCCGACCTCGTTGCTGACCAAAACGACCGGCGCCTTGTGTTTCGCTATTGCCGCTTCGAGGCGCTCGATTTCACCGTCGATATCGCGTTGCTTGAGCATGAGATTTGAGAGCCACAGTGTCAGGCAATCGACCAGGATAGCGTTTGCTGCCGGTGCGGTGGAGATCGCGCAGGCGAGATCGAGCGGTGCTTCGATCGTTTGCCAATCGCGCCCGCGGCGGCCGCGGTGCTCGGCGATCCGCGCCGCCATCTCGTTGTCCAAAGGTTCCGCGGTCGCGACATATATCCAGGGCGGTTGCGACGCCATGACGGCCGATTCCGCATAGCGGCTCTTGCCAGACCGGGCACCGCCGAGAACAAGCGTCAATTGCGGGCCATTGCTTGCCAAGAAACCAACCGCTGTTCAAATCTCGCCCGATTTAGGCGCAGCCAGTTGAAACATATTGCTTCCCCAAAAAGCTAGGGGCCGCACCGTTGTGCCAATTGGTGTGTCCATTGACAAAGCCGCCATATGGCCATTTATAGGTCTGGAACTGACGGTCTCTTCGAATAGAAGAGCGAAAAGGGAATGCGGTGCGGGACGAAGGTCCCAATTCCGTAGCTGCCCCCGCAACTGTAAGCGGCGAGCTCGTGCCACAGTGCCACTGGGACCTTCCCGGGAAGGCGGTGACGGGCGGTGACCCGCAAGCCAGGAGACCTGCCGTCAGTTCCGTCACGTGCCGGGCGGGGTGCCCTGGCACAACCAGTGCTGTGACGGCCTCATCGGGCGGCGTATGCCGTTCGAGCACCCGAGATTGATGCGGACCGCTCCAAGGAGGAGCAGCGCGGGTGACAGTGGCCGATAATTCCAACAACGCGGACATTGAGGCGCGTAACGGCGTGGCGGCGATCATCTATGTCTGCACCACGTGCCGGCAGCCTGATGACCCGGACGATTTGCCGCGTCCCGGTGCGGCGCTTGCCGCCGCAACGGCGCGTGCGGCCGAGAACACCGATATCGCCGTCCAACCGCTGCGCTGTCTTGCCAATTGCAAGCGCGGCTGCAGCGCGGTGATGCGGCGAACCGATGCGTCGGCCCCGGCGTGGACCTACATATTCGGCCATCTCGATCCGGCGGCGGACGCCCAGGCGCTGGTACAAGGTGCGCAACTTCTTGCCCAATCGGCCGACGGCCTGATGCCGTGGCGCGGCCGGCCGGACGCCCTGAAGCGCGGATTGATCGCGCGGGTGCCGCCGTTTGATTTTCAGGAGTCGAGCGAATGACGGATGAGCTTGCGCGCGTGCCATGCACGATCATCACCGGCTTTCTGGGGGCCGGCAAGACGACGCTGATCCGCCACGTGCTGGCCAATGCGAACGGTCGCCGGCTCGCGATTATCGTCAATGAATTCGGCGATGTCGGCATCGATGGCGAAATCTTGAAGGGTTGCGGCGACGATGCCTGCCCCGAGGAAAATATTGTTGAACTCGCGAACGGGTGCCTGTGCTGCACCGTGGCCGACGAGTTTGTCCCGGCGCTCGACGTCATTCTCGCGCTCCGACCCAGGGTCGAACACATCGTGATCGAGACCTCCGGGCTCGCGCTGCCGAAGCCGCTGGTCCAGGCGTTCCACTGGCCGTCGATCAAGAATCGCGTGACCGTGGATGGCGTGGTCGCGGTTGTCGACGGCGCGGCGCTGGCCGACGGCCAAGTGGCGGGCGACATGGCGGCGTTGGCGACGCAGCGTGCGGCGGACAACGCGGTCGACCATGACGATCCGATCGAGGAAGTATTCCAAGACCAGATCGCCTGCGCCGATCTTGTCGTCATGAACAAATGCGATCTTCTTGATCAATCGGGGATCGACAAAGCGTCGGCGTCAATCGCCAAGGCCTTGCCGCGCGCGGTCAAGGTCGTGCAGGTGTCGAACGGCAAGGCCGATGCGCCGACGCTGCTCGGCCTCAATGTCGGCACCGAAGCCGATATCGAAAACCGCCGGACGTTGCATGATGACGAGCTCGACCACGACCATGACGACTTCGACAGCTTCGTCGTGCCGCTGCCTGAGATCGACGATCCGGCCGCGCTGACGGGTCTCGTGGCGGCGACCGCCGAGGCGACCGGCGTGCTGCGGATCAAGGGTTTCGCGGCGGTGCGCGGCAAGCCGATGCGGCTCTTGGTGCAGGCGGTCGGCCCGCGCGTCACGTCGCACTACGATCGCCCCTGGGCCGCGTCGGAAAAGCGCGAGACGCGCCTGGTGGTGATCGGGCTTAAGGGACTAGACCGCGCCGTCATCACGCGCATGCTCAGTGGATGATCGATGCATCTATTGACGACCAGCTCAGCGAGCCTTGACGATATCGTCGAGCCGGTCGATCTCGGTCAGCCGCCCGGCGATATCGCTATTCTTTCGTTTGCCGACAGCGATCTAGGCGGACTTGCCGCAGCCTGGGCCGTCGAGCGCGAGACGTTGCCGAGCGTCCGTCTGGTGCAATTGCGCGATCTCAAACATCCCATGTCGGTCGATCTCTGGATCGATCGCGTTGGCCGCCATGCCAAGGTGATCGTCGTCCGTCTGCTCGGCGGGCTCGATTGGTGGCGATACGGAATCGAGCGGCTCGCCGCGCTCGCACAGGAGCGCGGCATCGCGCTGGCAGTGTTACCCGGCGAGGATCGCGACGATCCGCGGCTTGCCGAGATATCCACGCTGCCGCCCGACGAACTCGCGGCCTTGCTGCGCTACTTCCGTGAGGGCGGCCGCGACAATCTTCGCGCGCTGTTGCGCCGGTTGTCCGGACACGCAGGGGTGGCGTTGAAATATTCCGAACCCAGCCCGCTGCCACGGGCCGGTGGATACACGCCGGCGGAACAAACGATTGATCTCGATCGTCTGCTGAGCACGCTTGCGCACGGGCGGCCGGTGATCCCGATCGTGTTCTATCGATCGATGCTGCTGGCCGCCGACGTCGCGCCGATCGATGCGCTCTATCATGCGCTGGTCGTGCGCGGCTTATCGCCGGCGCCGCTGTTCGTCACCAGCCTGAAGGATGCCGAAGCCGCCTTGTTCCTACGCACGGCACTATCGCGGTTGGCTCCCGCTGTGATCGTCACCACGACGGCGTTTGCCGCCGCCGGAGAACCCGGCGCGCCAACGCCGCTCGATGACGTCGGTGTTCTCGTGCTTCAGGCCGTCGTCGCCACCACCAAGCGTGCGGCCTGGAGCGACAGCCCGCGCGGGTTTGGCGCCGCCGATCTCGCCATGCATGTCGTGCTGCCCGAACTCGATGGCCGCGTGCTCGCCGGCGTGTTGTCATTCAAAAATCCCTCGCAACTATTCGAAGGCTTGGCGTTCACCGGCATCGCCAATGCGCCTGAGCCGGATCGGATCGATGCCGTGGCGAACCAGATTGCGAGCCTGGTGCGATTGCAGACGAAGCCGCGCCACGAACGGCGGATTGCGATCCTGATGCCCGATTATCCCGGGGCCCCGGGTCGCACCGGCTATGCCGTCGGCCTCGATGTGCCGGCCAGCGTTAACGCGCTGCTCGCCGATCTTGCGGATGCGGGCTATGCTGTTTCAAACGCGCCTCAGAGTTCGAAAGCACTGCTTTACGCTGTCGGCAAGCCGGACTCCGACTGTTGCATGTCCATCGCGGCGTATCGCGAACAGCTTGCCAAGCTTCCGTTGAGCGTCGGCGAAAAAACCCGTGCCGCATGGGGCGAGCCGGAGATCGATCCCGATGTGCGCGACGGTGCGTTCCATTTCCGCGCGCGCAGCTTTGGCAACGCGATCGTGGCCTTGCCGCCCGACCGCGGGCGACCGGGCAGCCGGCGGTCGGACTATCACGATCCGTCATTGCCGCCGCGCCATGCGCTGCTGGCCTTCGGGCTATGGATGCAGCATGTCGCAGCCATCGACGCCATCGTCCACATGGGTGCGCACGGCACGCTCGAATGGCTTCCTGGCAAGGCGGTGGCATTGACGCAGGCGTGCTTCCCGGAAGCTGTCGTTGGGTCGCTGCCGGTCATCTATCCCTTCATCGTCAGCAATCCCGGCGAGGCGGCGCAGGCCAAGCGACGGATCGCGGCGCTCACCATCGGCCATCTCCCGCCGCCACTCGTGGGTGCGGACTTGTCCGGCGACGCGCGCGAGCTGGAACGGCTGGTCGATGAATATGCCCAAGCCGATGGCCTCGACCGCCGCCGGCGCGAGCGGCTGGCCGGCCTGATCGTCGAGACCGCGCAGCGCAGCGGCCTTGCCCGCGAGGCCGGCGTCGAGACGCGCGCCAATCCGGAAGAGGCGCTACGCCGCATCGATGCTTGGCTGTGCGATCTCAAGGATCTCGCGGTCAAGGATGGCCAGCACATCTATGGACGCGCGCCTTTGGGTGGTGGGGCGGATCCTGCCTGGACCGCGAGCGCGGACAGCGAACGGCGCAGTCTGATCGACGCGCTCGACGGGCGCCGGGTCGCGCCCGGGCCCTCCGGCTCGCCGCACCGTGAGCGTCGCGATGTGATGCCGACCGGGCGCAATATGTATACCGCCGACCCGCGCACACTGCCGACGCCGACCGCCATGGACCTCGGCCGCCTGGCGGCGGACGAGGTCATCCGCGGCTACATGCAGACCCACGGCGAGATGCCGCGCGCTTTGGTGATCGACCTGTGGGGCAGCGCGACATTGCGAACGGGCGGTGAGGAGATCGCGCAAGGTCTCGCTTTGATGGGTTGCCGGCCGACATGGGATCACGGCACCGGGCGGGTGCTCGGAATTGAGGTGCTGCCGTGCGCGGCGACCGGCCGGCCGCGCGTCGACGTGACCTGGCGCATCTCTGGGCTGTTCCGCGATTTGTTCCCGGCGCAAATCGCGCTGCTCGATGCCGCGGTGAAGGCGGTTGCTGCGCGTGATGAAGTCGACGATGAGAATCCGCTGGCAGCGGTACGCCGGGCGTCGAACGGCGATGCCAGAATTGCGCTTGCGCGCATTTTCGGAACCGCGCCCGGCGCTTACGGCGCAGGCGTTGAATTGCTGAACAACGGGCAGGAGACCGACCGCCAGAGCATCGGCGCGGCCTATCTCGCCGCCGCGTCGCACGTCTATGGCGGGGCGGATGGCGAAGGCGACTACGCGCCCGACGCATTTTCCGCGCGCGTCGCGGCGGCCGATCTTCTGGTGCATGTCAGCGACGATTCATCGCGCGATCTGCTCGAAGGCGCCGAAGACGCATCGTTCGTCGGGGGCTTTGCTGCCGCGGCCGCGACCCTCGGCCGAAGCCCCGATCTTGTCATGTTGGACATGACCGATCCGCGCCGCCCGCGGGCGCGGCCACTTGCCGCGGCCTTGGCGCGGATCGTGCGTTCGCGGGCGATGAACCCGCGCTTCATCGAAGGACAAATGCGGCACGGCCCGCGTGGCGCCGCCGAGCTTGCCGAGACGGTGGACCGGCTGGTCGATTTCGCGACAACGACCGGGGCTGTGCCGAGCGTGCTCATCGATCTCGTGCACGATGCCTATCTCGTCGATGCGCGTGTGCGCGCGTTTCTGCTGACGGAAAATCCAGCCGCCGCGCGCGCCATTGCCGAGCGGCTCGACGCGGCACGCCGGCTCGGCCTATGGCATCCGCGCCGCAACGATATCGACGCGAGTCTGAGTGCGTTGCGAGCGGAGGCCGTGCCATGAACGCGCTTTATCGCCGCGGCGCTTGTCCGGGACTGTCGGCGCCGATGATGACCGGCGACGGTCTGCTGGCGCGATTGACCCCGGCCGGATCGACCATCGGCTTGGATGCGTTTGGTGGTCTGTGCCGCGCCGCACGGACACACGGCAACGGCATTCTGGAAATCACCTCGCGCGGCAGCATTCAAATTCGCGGTCTGAGCGCCGCGTCGGCGCCGATGTTGGCGGCCGATGTGGCTGCGCTGCGCATCGACGGTAGCGAAGGCATCCCAGTCCTGGTGAATCCGCTTAGCGGCCTCGATGCCGACGATACATTTAACGCTGGCGCTCTGGCTGCCGCGTTGCGCGCGAGCTTTGCGTCGGCATCAATTGCTTCAAGTCTGTCGGCCAAGGCTTCAGTGGTCGTCGACGGTGGCGGCATCTTGCATCTCGATGATGTTGCCGCCGATGTCAGACTGCGCGCCATCGATGCTCCGCACGGCGCATCGCTTCACGTTTCGCTTCACGTTTCGCTTGGCGGCGATGCGTCGACAGCAACGCCGATCGGCGCAGTCGCGCCGGAGGGCGCGGTGGCGTGCGTCCTCCGATTGTTGGAATTGCTTGCGGCAAAGGCCCCAAACGCTCGCATGCGGGATGCTGTTCAGGGCGAAGGATTGAGCGCGTTCAAATCGGCGGTGGCCGATCTCCTTATCGACAGGCCGGCTCCTGCGCCCCGTCCGGCTGCCGAGCCGATCGGCATGCATGCGCTGCGTATGGACGAGGCGGCGATCGGCCTTGGCCTGCCCTTTGGGCATTCGGATTCAGAAACGTTGCTCCGCTTGATCGAGGCCGGGCGCCGGGCCGGCGCGGGCGGCCTTCGAACCGCGCCGGGCCGAGCCTTGTTGCTGCTCGGACTTCAGCCGGCTGCCGCGCACGCGTTTGTCGCCGATGCGGGCGCGCTCGGGTTAATTGTCGACGCCGCCGATCCGCGCCGACGGGTGGTCGCATGTGCCGGCGCACCGATTTGCGCGTCGGGCCAAATTCCAGCCCGCGCCATGGCGCCTGCCGTTGTGCGCGCTGTCGGCGCAGCGTCCTGCAAGGACATCATTCACGTGTCTGGCTGTTACAAGGGTTGTGCGCATCCGGCGCCCGTGCCTGTGGCCATTTTCGGCGGCGACGGTGCATGCGATGTGATGTTGGACGGCGTGCTGTCGCGCTCGGTAACGGTCGAGGATTTGCCGGATCAACTGAAGATGCTTTTGGCGTCGCGCGTCGAGTCCAAAGCGGAGCGCGATCATGGCTGACCGCCACGACTATCTGCGCGACGGCATGGCGATCTACCGGAAATCGTTCGCTATCATCCGTGCCGAGACCGATCTTTCGCGCTTCTCGGAGGACGAGGCGGACATTGCGGTGCGCATGGTGCACGCCTGCGGCAACACCGACGCGGCACGCTACATCGAGTTCGGTGGTGACTTTGCCGCGACCGCGCGGTCGGCCATTGCCGGCGGCGCGCCGATCCTGTGCGATTCCGAGATGGTAGCCCATGGCATTACGCGCGCGCGGTTGCCGTCGGCCAACGACGTGCTGTGCACCTTGCGCGATCCGCGCGTGCCGTCGCTCGCCGAGGCGCTGTCGACCACGCGTTCCGCGGCGGCGATCGAACTTTGGGCTGACCGGATGGCGGGTGCCATCGTTGCAATTGGCAACGCGCCGACCGCATTGTTTCATGTGCTGGAATGGCTAGGGCGCGGCGGTCCGAAGCCGGCGGCAATCTTGGGTATTCCGGTCGGTTTCGTCGGCGCCGCCGAATCGAAGGACGCGCTCGCCGCCGATCCTTGCGGTGTTCCCTATCTGATAGTCCGGGGCCGCATGGGCGGCAGCGCAATGACGGCGGCCGCTATCAATGCTTTGGCGAGGGCCGGATTGTGAGCGGGCGTTTGATCGGCGTTGGTGTTGGGCCGGGCGATCCGGAGCTGCTCACGTTGAAGGCGGCGCGCACGCTTGCCGAGGCCGATGTCGTCGCGCACTTCGCCAAGGCCGGCAACGCCAGCAACGCGCGCAAGATCGTCGAAGGTTGTATGCGCGCTGGCGTTATCGAGCTGCCACTGCTCTATCCGGTGACGACCGAATTGCCAGCGGCCGAAGCCGCCTATCGGGATTCCATCTGCAAATTCTATGACGAGTCCGCCGCGGCGGTAGCCCGGCATCTCGACGTTGGCCGTACGGTCGCTGTTATCAGTGAAGGCGATCCGTTGTTTTATGGTTCGTACATGCATCTGCATGCGCGGCTGTCGCAGCGTTACCCGACGGAGATCATCCCCGGCGTGACCGGCATGTCGGGATGCTGGTCGTCGGTCGGGACGCCGATCGCGCAGGGCGACGACGTCTTCGTTGTGCTGCCCGCGACACTGCCGGAGCCAGAACTGGAACGCCGCTTCGCCGATGCCGATGCCGTTGTGGTGATGAAACTCGGCCGCCATCTCGGCAAGGTGCGCCGCGCCCTCGGCCGCGCCGGACGTCTGGCGCGCGCCGTCTATGTCGAACGAGGCACCACCGTCGATGCCGTCACCATGACGCTCGACCAAAAGCTTGATGATGTCGCGCCGTATTTCTCCGTTATCCTGGTGCCGGGTTGGGAGAAGCGATCATGAGCGGCTCTCTCGCGGTCGTTGGCCTCGGACCGGGCGATCCAGAAACGTTGACGCGGGCGGCGGTGACTGCACTGGAAGCCGCCGACGCTCTGTATGGCTACGGTCCCTATCTCGATCGTGTGCCTGAGCGCTCCGGACAGACGCGCCACGCATCGGACAATCGCGAGGAGGGAAGCCGGGCGGCGGCGGCGCTCGACCATGCCGCGCGCGGCGCCAGGGTCGCAATGGTGTCCGGCGGCGATCCCGGCGTGTTCGCGATGGCTGCCGCCGTGTGCGAGCAGATCGAAAGCGGCGATGAAAGTTGGCGCCGGCTCGACGTTTCGATTGTCCCCGGCGTAGCCGCGATGCTCGCGGTCGCGGCGCGTGTGGGCGCCCCGCTCGGTCACGACTTTTGCGCCATCTCGCTGTCGGACAACTTGAAGCCTTGGGATGTCATCGAACGGCGTCTCGACGCGGCGGCAAGCGCGGGGTTCGTGACCGCGCTCTACAATCCGATCTCGCGTGCGCGACCCTGGCAACTCGGAAACGCGTTCGAACGTCTGCGGCGGCATCTCGCGCCATCGACGCCGATTGTGTTCGGACGCGCGGTCGGGCGGCCGGATGAGAACGTCATCGTGACGACGCTCGAAGCCGCCGATCCATCCGTCGCCGACATGGCGACGCTCATCATCATCGGTTCCGCCATGACGCGCGTCATCGAGCGGCCCGGTCTCGCGCCGCTGGTCTATACGCCGCGATCCATTCAGGGCGCCGGCGCATGATCGAGCCAACGCACCGCATCGTCGACCGACTCGATGGACGGCACTGTTGGCAATGCCGGCCGGCGCAGCATGACGACCGTAATTCCAAGCGAGCGCGCCGCGGCGATTTTGCCATAGATCGCGTCGCTGCCGCTGTTCTTCGACACAACAAATTCGGTGCGATGTGCTTTCAGCAGCGCACGTTCGTCGGCCTCGGAGAACGGACCGCGCGCCACAATATAAGTCGCATTCGGTACAGCAAGCGGCGGCTCGATCGGATCGACGCTGCGCACGAGATAGTGGTGCTGAGGAGCGGTAGCGAAGGCTGCGACATCTTTGCGGCCGATGGCGAGAAACACTTGGGCTGGCGGGTCGCCGAGTGCGTGCACCGCGCCCGTAACGTCGTCGACGTCGATCCATCGGTCGCCGGCGACAGGGGTCCAAGACAGCCGCCGCAACGCCAGGATCGGCGTTCCGGTTCGCACGGCGGCTTCGGCCGCATGACGGGAAATAGTGGCGGCATAGGGATGCGTAGCGTCGATCAGCGCATCGATGTGCTGCGCTGTAAGATAGTCGGCGAGGCCGTCGACACCGCCAAATCCTCCGCTCCGCACCGGCACCGGTTGCGCGGCGGGCTGGGCGGTGCGACCCGCAAGCGACAGCGTCACGCCGAGATCGGTACGGTGCGCAAGCCGTCCGGCCAGTTGCCGCGCCTCGACCGTGCCTCCGAGTATGAGAATATGCCGCATGCCGCTCGCTAGTCCGCTCATGCCGCACATTGCCGCAACGGGGCGCTGGCTGTCCATCGTCGGTATCGGTGAGGACGGGGCCAATGGATTGAGTCCGGTTGCGCGCGGTTTGATCGCGGATGCCGAGATCGTATTCGGCGGCAAGCGGCATCTGGAACTGGCGGGCGCGCTGATCCGTGGCGTGGTCCAGCCGTGGCCGAGCCCATTTGACGAGGCGGTGCCGCAAGTCGTTGAGCAACGCGGTCGTTCCGTGTGCGTGCTGGCCTCGGGCGATCCGTTTTTCTACGGCGTGGGCGCGCTGCTCGCGCGCCATGTCGATCCGGCCGAGATGTTGGTCATGCCAGCGCCGTCGTCATTCAGCCTTGCAGCCGCCCGGCTCGGTTGGTCGCTGCCGGAAACTGCATTGGTCTCCTTGCACGGCCGTTCGCTCGATCTGATCCGTCCGCATCTGCAGCCGGGCGCGCGCGTCTTGGCGCTGACCCCCGACGGTGCAGGTCCAAAAGCCTTGGCTGGATTGCTGACGGAAATTGGATTCGGCGCATCGCGATTGACCGTCCTGGAAGCGCTCGGCGGGCCGCGCGAGAGAGTGCGCTCGACGCACGCTGCCGAGTTCAATTTTTCCGACGTGTTGGCGCTCAATATGGTGGCGCTGGAGGTCGATGCGGGCCCCGGCGCACGTGTGTTGGCGCGGGCCGCCGGCTTGCCGGATGCATTATTCGAACACGACGGCCAGATCACCAAGCGCGAGATTCGCGCGGTGACGTTGTCGTCGTTGGCGCCGCGGCGCGGCGAGTTGCTGTGGGATATCGGCGCCGGCGCAGGCTCAGTGGCGATCGAATGGCTGCTCTCCGATCCGTCGCTGGGGGCGATTGCGATCGAGGCGGTGCCGGGTCGCGCGGCGCGCATCCGGCGTAATGCCGCCGCATTCGGCGTGCCTGGCCTGGAGATTATCGAAGGCGTGGCGCCGGCCGCGCTCGATGGCTTGCCGCCGCCGAACGCAATATTCGTCGGCGGCGGCGGCGCCCATCCGGGATTGCTTGACGTGGCGGTGGCCGCGCTCAAACCCGGCGGACGCCTCGTCGTTAACGCGGTGACCTTGGAAACCGAGACTATACTCGCCGCGCGTCATCTCGCCGATGGCGGCGAACTCGTTCGCATTGCGTTGTCGCGAGCCGATCAGGTCGGTGGCAAGATCGGCTGGCGTCCGGCCATGCCGGTAACGCAATGGATACGGAGCAAGCCATGATCGTCGCCGGCGTAGGTTGCCGGACCGGCGCCTCGGCGCGCGATGTCGAAGCCGCGATTGCCGCGGCGCTCGACCGCGCTGGCGTCACGCCGCAGGCGCTGTCGGTGATTGCAACCGCTGTTGCAAAAGCCCGCGAGCCAGGCATTGTGGCCGCGGCTTTCGCGCGTGGCGTGACATTGGTCGTGGTGCCGCAAGCCGATCTCGAGGCAGCCGGTGCCCGTGTTATGACGCGTTCGGAGCGCGTGGCCGCACTGATGGGCGTGCCGTCGGTCGCCGAGGCCGCGGCGCTGGCGGCGGCAGGCTCTGACGCTCAGTTGGTCGGGCCACGCATTGCGCTCGGGCCGGTGACATGCGCGCTTGCTACGACGGGAGACGCGACGTGACCGTGCATTTCATCGGAGCGGGGCCGGGGGCCGCGGACCTCATCACCGTGCGTGGCCGCGATCTGATCGCGCGCTGCCCGGTTTGTCTCTATGCCGGCTCGCTCGTGCCGAAGGAGTTGCTCAGCTATTGCCCTTCCGGTGCGCGCATTGTCGACACCGCGCCGATGTCGCTCGATGAGATCGAAGCGGAATTTGCCGCCGCTCACGCGGCGGGACATGACGTGGCGCGGCTGCATTCCGGCGATCTGTCGATCTACAGTGCCTTGGCCGAGCAACTCCGGCGTCTCGAGCGCTTAGCTATTCCTTATACGGTAACACCCGGCGTTCCGGCTTTTGCGGCAGTCGCCGCGGTGCTGGGGCGCGAACTCACCGTGCCGGAATTGACGCAGAGCGTGGTGCTGACGCGCATGCCCGGCCGCGCGTCCGCCATGCCGGAGGGCGAGCGCCTGGCCGCTTTCGCCGCGACCGGCGCAACACTGGTCATTCATCTGGCGATTCAGTCGATTGACGCGATCGTCGATCAATTGTCGCCACTCTATGGCGTCGACTGTCCGGTCGCGGTGGTGGTGCGTGCAAGCTGGCCGGACGAGCGCATCCTGCGCGGCACTCTCGGCTCAATCAGCGCCCAGGTTGCGGCCGAGCCGATCGAACGCACCGCGCTGGTGCTGGTCGGGCGTGCGCTCGCAGCGCATGATTTCCGGGAAAGCGCTCTCTACGATCCGGACTATCGCCGACGGTTTCGCGGCCAGCAAGGTTGACGTGCCACACATGAATCAGCTCGAAGCCCTCACGACGCTGCGCGGCAAGTTTCCCATTCTTGAACCGGGGCACGTGTGGCTGGTCGGCGCCGGTCCTGGCGATCCCGGCCTGTTGACACTCGACGCGCTCGCTGCGCTCGCGCAGGCCGATGTCATCGTGCATGACGCGCTGATCGATCGCTGCGTGTTGGCGCTTGCCGGTCCGCGGGCGTGCTTGGAATATGCCGGCAAGCGCGGCGGTCGACCATCGACGCAACAAACGGACATATGCAATCGCCTGATCGCGCTGGCGCGCGCCGGTCGCCGGGTGGTGCGACTGAAGGGCGGCGATCCTTGCGTGTTTGGGCGCGGCGGCGAGGAGGCTGCGGCGCTGGCGCGCGCCGCTATTCCCTATCGTATTGTTTCCGGCGTCACCGCCGGCCTTGCCGCACTGACCGCGGCGTCGATTCCGGCAACGATGCGCGGCGTCAATCACGCCATCATCTTTGCGACCGGCAATGCCGGACCGGATGAAGATATCGACTGGGCAGCGCTGGCGCGGACGGGCCAGCCGATCGTGATCTATATGGCGATGCGTTACATACAACACATTGCGGTCGCGCTGTCGCGCGGGGGGCTCGCATCGGACACGCCGGCGGCGGTGATCGTAGCGGCGACCATAGCGCAAGAACGCATTGTCATTTCCAGGCTAGACCGTCTGGCCGACGACGTCGAAGCGATCGGCGTCGATTTGCCCGGCCTGATTGTCGTCGGCGATATCGTGAGTGAACGCGACAAGCTTCTCCAGATTGCCGCTGAAGTCGAGGTCGTGCGGTGAGTGCACGTGGCCTGATCGTCTCGGCGCCGCGTTCCGGTTCGGGCAAGACCACTATCACGCTTGGGCTGTTGGCCGCGCTGGCGCGCAAGGGCGTCGCGGTGCGCGCGGCAAAGTCCGGACCCGACTATATCGATCCGGCGTTCCATGCCGCAGCGACAGGTGCCAAAGGCATGAACCTCGACACCTGGGCCATGCCGCCGTTGCTGATCGAAGCGCTGATCGCGGACACGGCGAGCGATGCCGAGGTGCTGGTGATCGAAGGCGCCATGGGCCTGTTCGACGGCGTGCCGGGCGAGCCCGGCCGTTCCGGTGCCGCCGCGGATTTGGCGGCCCGATTTAACCTGCCGGTGCTGCTGGTGCTCGACGTGTCGGGCCAGTCGCAATCGGCGGCAGCGGTCGCCGCCGGCTTCGCCAATTATAATCCGGCGGTCCGCATTGGCGGTGTCGTGCTCAATCGGTTGGGCAGCGATCGGCATCGCGCACTGATCGCGGATGCGCTCAAGGCGCGAGGCATACCGGTGGTCGGCGCCATTCCGCGTGACGAAACGCTGGTGCTGCCGGAGCGGCATCTCGGCCTGGTGCAGGCGAGCGAGCATGCCGATTTGGCGGCGCGGATCGGGCGTTTCGCCGATATGATGGAGCGCCATCTTGATCTCGACGCCGTCGCTGCGATGGCTGCACCGCTCGTTGCATCACGCGCGCAAGCCCACACGATGCTCGCGCCGCCCGGGCACCGAATTGCGCTGGCATCGGATGAGGCCTTCACCTTTATCTATGCGCATGTGCTCGACGGCTGGCGGCGCTCCGGCGCGGAGATCGTTCCGTTTGCGCCGTTACGCGACGAGTCGCCCCCGGAAGATTGCGACGCCTGCTGGCTGCCGGGCGGATATCCGGAATTGCATGCCGGGCGGCTGGCGGCGGCGCGTAACTTTCTGGACGGGCTCAGACGCTTTGCTCAAAGCCGGCCGGTCCATGGCGAGTGCGGTGGCTATATGGTGCTGGGCGAAAGCATCGAGGACGCCCAGGGCGTGCGCCATGCCATGGCTAGCTTGCTCGGCCATGCCACAAGCTTCGCAAAGCGCAAGCTGCATCTTGGCTATCGTCAGGCGCGGCTGCTGGCCGCCGGTCCGCTCGGGGCTGCCGGAGACCTGATCCGCGGTCATGAATACCACCATGCTTCGATCACAACGATGGGCGAAGGCGACGAGCGGCTGGTCGACGCGACGGACGCGCAAGGCCGGCCGGTCGCGGAGACTGGCAGCCGGCGCGACCGCGTCTCCGGCACATTCTTCCACGCCATCGCGCGGGAAAGCTGACCGGTTAGTGCGGCTTGCCCGCAACGCTCGCTTCGGCAAACGTGGCCATCCCGGTATGACAGGCGAGCGCCGCGCGCAGCATCGGCACAGCCAGCGCCGCGCCGGAGCCTTCGCCCAACCGCATGCCAAGGTCGAGCAGCGGTGCCAGCTTGAGTTCGTCGAGCAACGCGCGGTGACCGGCCTCGGCCGACACATGGGCAGCCTGAGTATGATCGAGCGCGTCGGCGCGTAATCTAGCCAGCGGCGCCGCCGCCGCGGTGCAGACGAAACCATCAAGCAGTATGGGGATGCCGCGATGCCGCGCGGCAAGCGTGGCGCCGAGGATCGCGGCAAGTTCGCGGCCGCCAAATGTGGCTGCGATCGTCAGCGGATCGCCGAGCACGGCCATATGCCGGGCGAGCGCGGTGTCGATCGCCGCCCGCTTACGCTCCATTCCACGATCGTCGAGGCCGGTGCCGCGGCCGGCCCAACGCGCGCCGCCGCCGCCGTATAGCGCCGCGGCGATGGCCGCGGCCGCCGTGGTATTGCCGATCCCCATCTCGCCCAGGCAGACAAGGTCGGTACCGGCCCGCACGGCGTTGTAGCCTTCGGCCACGGCTTTCAGGAAGGCCGCTTCGTTCATCGCCGGTTCAAGCGTAAAATCGGCGGTGGGCTGGTTGAGGTCGAGCGCGATGACCCGTAGGGTTGCCGATGAAGCCTGCGCCAGTTGATTGATTGCCGCGCCGCCGTGGCTGAAATTGACCACCATCTGCGCGGTGACGGCGGCGGGATAGGGTGACACACCTTGCGCCGTGACGCCATGATTGCCGGCGAAGATCAGCACATCGACCCGATCGAGCCGCCGGCCGGCACCGCCCCATTTAGCCAGCCACGTGGCGATCTCCTCAAGCCGGCCAAGACTGCCGGGCGGCTTGGTCAGTGTCGCTTGCCGGGCGAGAGCTTCAGTCGCCGCCGCTTCGTTGCCGGCGGGCAGAGCGAGGCAGGCCGCGCGCAGATCGGCCATTGTCGCGAAGCTGGTCGCTTGCTCTGTGTCGCCTGTCGTAGAAGATGGATCGCCGACGATATTCGTCATTGTGTTTCCCGCTATCGCTTTGCGTTCGAAGGAGTCACGTCGCAGACGGCTTTTCTGCTAGAGAGTTGATCGAGCAACGTTCCGGGGCCGTCGTGCCGTAAAGAGAGATCATGTTCGCCGTCGATTGGATGCGTCAGCGCTGCGCCGAGCTTGAAATCGCCGTCATCTTCCTGACGCGCCTGCCGTTGTCGCGATCGGCGCCGATCGATCGCGGCGACATTGCGCGCGCGCTCTGGTCGGCGCCAATTGTCGGCGGTGCCATCGGCGCGCTGGGCGGCGCGGTCTATGCGCTGTGCAGCCTGCTGCATCTGCCAGCCTGGCCCGCAGCGGCGTTGGCCGTCGCCGCGACGGCGGGCATTACCGGCTGTCTGCACGAAGACGGATTGGCCGACGTTGCCGACGGGTTCGGCGGTGGCGCAACGCGTGAGCGCAAGCTTGAGATCATGCGCGACAGCCGCATCGGCACCTATGGCGTTTGTGCACTCGTACTCTCGTTCGTGCTGCGCATCAGTGTGCTTGCAAGTCTGCGCGAACCGGCGCTGGTGTTCGCAGCATTGATCGTCGCGCACGCGGCGGCGCGCGCTGGGTTGCCTGCCTTCATGCGCTGGGTGCCGCCGGCTCGCACCGACGGGTTGAGCGCCCGCGCCGGCATACCCCCAGGAACGAGCGTGAGCGCCGCCGTCGCATTCGGCATCATTGCGCTCGGCGGCGGCTTTGGCTTCGCAGCCGGTCTGATCGCGCTGGTCGCGCTCGTCTGCCTGCATGGGGCGATGGCCTGGCTGTGCCGGCGGCAAATCCAGGGCCAAACCGGCGACGTGCTCGGCGCTTTGGAACAGATCGGCGAAATCGCTGTTCTGTTGGTCGCGGCGGCGGCGGTCGCGCAGTCGTAGTCCTATCTGGTAACCGACCGGGCTCACGACGCGACGGTCTTTCTCAGTAAATAAGTGTCCATGATCCAGCCGTGCCGCGCTCGCGCGTCGATCTTGATCTTTTGTATCTCGTCCTTGCATTCGCGCAGCGGGCCCGACGCGAGAATTTCGTCGGCGGTGCCGAGATACGCGCCCCAGAAGATCTCAACACCCTCGTCCTCAACCGCTGTAAATGCGCAGCCGCCGTCGAGCATCACCACGGCATCGTGTAGCTGCCGCTCGGCGAGCTTGCGGCCGGTCGTGATAAGCATAGGTTCACCGATGCGGTTGATTGGAATCTTGTGCCGTGCCGCCAGCGCCTGGATGCTGGTGATGCCGGGAATCACCTCGACCTCGAACGCAACCGTGTCCATGGCGGCGACCTGGTCGACGATGCGCAAGGTGCTGTCATAGAGGCAGGGGTCTCCCCAGACCAGGAAGGCGCCGCGCTCACCTTCGGCCAGCTCCTCGCGGATCATGCGCTCATAAATAGCCGCACGCTTTGCATGCCATGCGGCGACTTCCGTCTCGTAGTGCGCGGGCGCGCGGTTGCGTTCGGGGTCGACCGCCTCCACCACGCGGTAGGCCTTGTTGTTGATGTAGCGCGCGCAGATCTCCGTGCGCAGCTTGGCTAGTGCGGCTTTCTCGCGACCCTTATCGATTAGGAAGACGACGTCGAGCCCGCTTAGCGCCTTGATCGCCTGCGCGGTGAGATAATCGGGATTGCCGGCGCCGATTCCGATGATGAACAGTTTTCTCATGTTGGGTCGGCCTCCATCGGAGCCGCCATGACGAGCAAGACCGAGAACGGCATCCACTTTGCCGATGCCGTCCACGACTGGCGCCGGTCAGCGCCCGATTGGCCGTGCCGCGATGGGTTGGCCGAACCGCGCGGCCATGCTGCGTTCGGTCAAAGCGCCGAAGAGAAGGCCGATGGTGGTCCACAGCACGGCGTGGATCCCAAGCGAAGCAGTGCGGAAACGCCACAGCACGTCGGCGGAAAACTGGTTCGGCACTTCATCGACGGACGGCAGTGCGTACTGCACAATGGCAATGAATACAGCGAAGGTCACGCCGGCCACGATCGCCGCATTCCAAGTACCCAGTCGAGCACGAAGGCGTTGGGCCAACGCAACCGCCAAGGTCAACGCCGCCACCGCGACCACAATCATGAGAAAGAAAAGCTCGGTTCGCGAGCCAAGGGTATTCGGATTTCCGACTGCGGGAGGATTGGCTGGATATTTGATGTTGGGCACAAGCACAATGGCGACATACGCGCCCAATGCAAGCAGTGCTGCGGTTGCGCGTGCTCCGAGTTGCCCGACGCGGCCATAGGCAAAGGCAAAAACCAGTGCGAACAGGCCGCCGATCGCTGCGCCGTAGACAACGACACCGGTCAGTAGGCCGAGGCCGGCTTGGGTGACGCGGCTGACGAGTTCCGCTTCCGAGGCCTCGCCGTGCGTATGCATGCCGCCTGCGCCGTGGCTATGCGGCACGGCGTGGGCCGGCGTATCCGTCTTGGTCATCAGCTCTTCGAAAGCGATCGCGCTATCAATCTCCGGCTCGCCGAAGACGCGCGCAAATCCGAATGCCAATAGACCGGCAATGACGCCTACGAGCATGCCCCGCAGAAGAAGATTTCCAACCATGTCCCCACCCTCTTAATGACAGGGAAAACCAAGAAGGTGTCGGCCGTCGTGGAGGAACTCATGGACATACATGCCCGGGATCAGCGACGTGGCTCCCTGCTCGGCGCCGACGAAATAGATCGCGACCAGGAGGAGAAGGCTGCCGAAGACGGCCCAGGGCATGATTTCGCCGACTGGGACAGGTACCGGGCGGGTATGGGGAGCGAGAACGATATCGGTCATATTAAAGCCTCCTGGGATTACGCGTCCCGTCGATGACAAGCGATACAATGGGGAGGGTCTGACTTCCGGACCGCGTTCTCATGCGATACCGGTCACAGTGGCGCGACCGCCCGGATTTGCACCGGCTTCCTATCCCATCAAAAGAATTACACTATCGGCGCGATAACACGACTGTCAATGGGATTGCGTCAGACTGTACAACAGAAAGCGATTCGTTCGGGGACACGAATTCGATGCCTGCGCGCCTCACTTTAATCTGTCATGGAGCGACGGCGGCAACGCGCGCATCTGCCTTTCCGCTCGACGAGCCGCTCGAGGATGGCGTCGAGGAGCAGGCAAGAGCACTCGGCCTTTCGTTGCGGCGCTGGAATTGCGCGGTGACCAGCCCTGCGCTTCGCGCGCGCCAAACCGCGGAAGCTCTTTCACTCAACGCCGTTTTGGACCCGGCATTGCGCGATTGCGACCACGGACGCTGGAGCGGTCGCAAACTCGCGGACGTTCAATCGGAACACCCGGCGGACATCGCGGCATGGTTCTCCGATCCTGAAGCCGCCACACATGGCGGCGAGTCGCTGCGCGCGCTGATGCTCCGTGTCTCGGATTGGATGGCCGACAGGATGCATGACGATGGCCACACAATTGCGGTAACCCACGCGGCTGTCATCCGAGCGGCCGTCGTTGGCGTGCTAGCTGCGCCGCCCGAGTCGTTTTGGCGGATTGATGTCGAACCATTAAGTCTCACCGAATTTCATTCCGACAAGCGACGTTGGGCCTTGCGTGTGCCTGAATCCAGGCGATAGCAGCGCCGATGTGCGAGAAAGCGGCCGAATGACGACCAAATTACCCTCAAATGGTCAATGGCGGACGCAATGCAACGTGTCTGCCTATACAGACGGCGATTCTTGCTACTCGTGAACGTTGCCGTAATTGTCGGGGTCTTACTTTTCCCTACCGGCGTGGACAAATTTGATCCAGTAACGTGCTGACGCGAGATATAGCATGCTGAGGAAGCTGTGGGCGAGTTGGTCGTATCGCGTATAACCCGCCCTCAAACGATTCCCGACATGAGGCGTTCCGGATTGACAGGCCGTGAGCTACAAGATTTGCAATCCGCCGAAAGCTGGACGATTATAGCGGAGCCAAATCGGAGCCAAAAATCGAAAAATGTGCGTTTGCGGGCGTAGTTCAATGGTAGAACGGCAGCTTCCCAAGCTGCATACGAGGGTTCGATTCCCTTCGCCCGCTCCAATACTTAGCGATTTCCGAAAAATCTCAGGCACCGCTCGGCACTGGTTTAAAAAAAACGGCCGTCGATGCCGTGAGTTGTCATGCGGCAGGGAGAGCTGCCGAGGCGGGTAAGCGCGGTCGCCTGCGGCGCCCTGAGCGGTGAATTGCGGGAATTGGTAGGGGAAATGCTGGGGATACGACGAGGGCGCTCTAGCGAGCGGGAACTTGGCGTGTAGCTTGGATTGTAGCGCTGGGGCGATTCCGGCGTTGACGGAAACGCCGGAGCCTCCTCCCCAGGAAACCTCCGGCAATCCGTGTCCTGCAACCACGTGCGGCCGCCGTCAGCGGACAACTGATCTTCTGTATTCGCGTGCTTAAGTCAACTGACGGCGGTCCGACTTGAGACGAAAGAATGAGGAAAACTCGGTTTTCGTTCGATGAGGCGGTTGACGTATGGCTACGGTATTGGAGCGGCCAAGTCCAAAGCGATATCGCAGCCGACTACCGTATCAATGCTGGTCGCGTAAACGAGGTGCTGAAAGAACGTAAGCACCTCGGCAGTAAACAAGCAGCCGCTCAGAAGCGGTCGGCCTAAACGTAGGACGGGCGGCCTCGTGCCGCCCGTTTCTATTTCGGCCGACAGATGCGTTTCCGCAGCCTCAATCGAGATCGTGAATCTATATCCGAACCACTGAGAATGGTGGAGACCGCCAAGATGTCTAGATGCACAGCACCAAGCGAAGGCCATCGTTCGGCGAGCGCCGCAGCGCGATGCCCTGCCTGCCGCGGCGGCCGCTCCCGCTGGGGCGGTGGCTACAGCAGTTATAGCTACCCCTCTTACTCGCCAACCTCTTACACCCCGAGCTACTCGTCGTCGCGCAGCGGCGGGGGCGGCGGAGGTGGAGGTTCGAGGCGCACAGCAAAGCCGCGCTGGTCAGGCTCGGGTTCAGCCGTTTGGTACACACCAGAAGAAGTACGGGCACTCACACCGATCCGCGAAACCGTGGAAAGGCGAGTGGCGGCGCCGGAGGCGCGGGACATCTTCCTCTGTCATGCGTGGGACGACCGGCAAGGCGCTGCGAAAGAGCTGTGTGATTTGCTCACCGCGCGCAATGTTTCGGTCTGGTTCAGCGAGAATGACATTGGCCTTGGTGAGCCGTTTCTCCGCGCTATCGACAAGGGTTTGGCTAAATCGCGAGTCGGGGTTGTGTTGGTGACCCCTGCGCTGCTGAAGCGCCTCCCAGCACCGGGGGCCGTTTCAGACAAGGAGCTTTCAACACTCCTCGCGCGTGATCAGCTCGTGCCCATCGTGCATAACACGACGTACACAGCTCTCCGCGATGTCAGCCCAATGCTCGCCTCTCGAAACGGCCTAGACACAGCAGAAGACACAATGGCCGAGGTCGCGGCGAAGCTTGCCGAACTGGTAGCCCTACCTTCTGCTGCATGAAACGACACAGAGTATATTACGCGACAGGCGGGGGCTTGCAGCCCCACCGCTATCAAGGCACATGGCAAGCGCCCTGCTCTGACGTGTGAGCAAGGCGTGTGACCGTGGTCGATGACCCACCGGGCAATCCACGATAGCGACCGTCGTTGAACCGGAGCCTGCGCATCCTGCTCGTTGTGTCAGGACTCGAATGTCTCCGGGACCTTCTTCCTGTTGAGATGGGGTATCCGCGGAATCAGCATCACGGCGAGTGCCGAGATGACGGCAATGGCGGAGTAGCCGAATCCGATCGCCATCCCGATTGCGCCGGCACACCAGAGGCTCGCGGCTGTCGTCAGGTTCTTGACGCTGCCGCCCTCCTTGAGGATCAGCCCCGCGCCCAGGAAGCCAATGCCCGTGACGATCTGCGCGGCGATGCGCGACTTGGACGCCGGGTCTACCGTCATCGACATAAAGGTGAAGATCATGGCGCCGGCGATAACGAGGGAGTGGGTGCTGATGCCCGCGTCCTTGCCGCGCGACTCCCGCTCGGCGCCGATGGCGAAGCCGAGCGCAATCGCCAGCAGCAGGTCGAGGACAAGCTCGATCTCTGTGGGGCCGATGAATGCTTGGGTCCAGGAGGGCATGCGACCTAACGCGTTACAGGACGCCCGGTTCCCTGCGAGAATGTTGCGCGTCCGGGTACCGCGCGCTGCCGGGCAGGCAGACAATACAGTGTGCGAATAAGATAAGCTCGCCGTAATAGCAATGACGCCTCACGCCGGTTGAAGCATCCATCGACGCAGGGTTTCAACCGCGATGCTCACTCGCCGTAAAGTGGCAGGGCAGATAGGCGACTGGCTGAAATGACTTTCCATCCCGGTAAATCCGGGTATTAGTGCCGCTGATCAGCGGTCGCCTATTGGCGGCGACGCCCAAACTGGACCGAGCGCGCAACAGATATTGCGCTTCCGATAATCGGTTCAGAACCACGTGGAGGATATCATCATGGTTCGTGCGACGCTCAAACACAGCTTCATCCTGGCCGGTATGCTGGCCGTCCTGACCGCGCCGTCATCGGTTCGCGCCGACGACGAATCTCTCGAGACGCTGATGAAGAGCACCAGCGTTGCGCAGGACTGGGCCAATGGAAAGCTGGCCGATTACAATGCGCCGCCGGTGACCTATTCGGGCCCGCCGATCACCATCCGCCTTACCAATCACCAGCCGGAGGTGAGCGCGCAGGTCAAGTTCCTGAAGCAGTCCTTCGCCGTTCTTGAAAAGATGTCGAACGGCAAACTCAAGATCGAAGCGCGCTGGAACGGCACCGTCCACAAGGTGTCGGAAGGCTTCGATGCCAACCGCTCCGGCCTCACCGACATGGCGGCCTGCTTCACGTTCCTGAACACCGCCAGTTTCCCGCTGACCGAGGCGCTGTCGCTGCCGGGCCTGTTTCCGAACGAAGCGGTGATGTCGCTGGTTGCGGAAAAGCTCGCGGAAAAATATTTCCGCCCCGAATTCGAGAAGCAGGGCGTCTATCTCAATGGCATCACCGGCAGCACGCGCTTCAACCTGTTCTCGAACAGGCCGATCAAGACCCTTGAAGATCTCAAGGGCATGAAGGTGCGCTCCGGCACCGGCATCAGCCAGCGCGCTTTCGAATCGCTGGGCGCTGTTCCGGTCAACATGAGCTCGGCCGACTTCTTCTCGGCGCTGCAGCGCGGCCTGCTTGACGCCGTGTTCACCTCCGATACGGCGGCCAGGACGTTCCGCATCAACGAGGCCGCCAAGCAGCACACCGACACCCGCATCAACAACCTGCCGCTTGAGTGGTGCATGAACCGGCGCGCCTACGACGCGCTGCCCGCTGATCTGCAGAAAGTGTTCTACGTCTGGTCCCGCCAGAGTCATCAGGCCGATACGCAGATTGCGTTCATGCTGTCGTCGGCGGAGGCGCGCGATCACTTCAAGAAAGAAGGCATCGTCTTCAACCAGATCGCGCCCGATGAGTGGAAAAAATGGGAAGCCCGGTTCGAGCCGGTGCTTGAGGACTACATCAAGACCAACGAAGCCAAGGGTCTTCCCGCCCGCCAGCTGGTTGCGGACATCCGTGAGCTGGTCAAGCAGTACGGCAAGATGAGCCCGAACGAACTGATGATGGAAACCATCAAGAATCCGGTTCAGGGCGTTTCTCCGCTGCGCAAGTAACAAGCAGGCGCGGCCGGAGTTCGCTCCGGTCGCGCCCCACAGCGGCCACCAGCCCGGGACACCAGCCGTGACCAAGATCATAGGGACCATTTCGCACGCGCTCGACACCTTCGGCAGTCTCGTGGTGCTGCCGCTGCTGGCGCTGCTCGTCACCGCCGATGTCGTGCTGCGCTACGTCTTCAACACCCCGCTGTCATGGGGGCTCGAAGTGTCGTCGCACCTGTTGCTGCTGTTCTTTCTGCTGGGCCTGGTGCAGTCGTTTCGCGCCGGCGATCACATCACGATGGAACTGATCGCTGCCCGCATACCGCGCCAAGGGCGCCGCGTGATTGCCGTCATTCAGGCCGCACTGGTAGTGCTGATCTTCTATTTCATCCTGGCCAAGACCTTCGAGGAAATTCCTTTCCTCTATTCGCTGCCGCAACTGTCGCCGGAGCTGAAGTGGCCGGTTTGGCCGATCTACGTATTCATTGCGGTCATCTCGGCGCTGGTCATCCTCTATGTTGTTGGCGCCGCCATTGCCATCATCCGCGGTGAGCGCGACACGATCGAAGAGATCGAGGGCATGGGAGAAAAGCATTGACCCCGACCCTGATCGGCATTGTCGCTCTCGGTGGTTTGCTCGGACTGATCGCGCTGGGCATTCCGATTGCCGTCGCCCTGCTGGCGGTCGGCGCCATCGGCCTTGTCGTCATGGGCGGACCGATCTTCGCCGAGACGCAGTTGCTGCTGAACATCATCGATCAAGGCACCAATTTCGCCTTCATCGCCATCCCGCTGTATCTGCTGATGGGCCAGATCGTTTTTCAGACCGGTCTCGCCACCGACATGTATGACTGCATCTACAAATGGCTCGGACGTTTGCCGGGCGGCCTGGCGATCGCCTCGGTGGTGGCGTCGGCCGGGTTCGGTGCCGTTTCCGGCGGCAGCGCCACCTCGGTGGCAACTATTGGCCCCATGTGCATGCCGGAAATGCGCCGCTTCAAGTATGACGGCAGCCTCGGCGCCGGCGCGATCGCATCGGCCGGCACGCTCGGCATCCTGATCCCGCCCAGCATCTTCATGGTGGCATACGGCCTGTGGACCGAGACCTCGATCGGGGCTCTGTTCCTGGCCGGCATCGTACCGGGCCTGATCATGACGGCGGCTTTCTCCGTTCTGATTCTGGTCCGCTGCACGCTCAACCCGGCCCTCGGCCCGGTGGGCGAGAGCTTTCCGATCGGCGAGAAAATCCGCTCGCTGGGCAAGTTGCTGCCGATCGTCGCCATCTTCCTGCTGATCATCGGCGGTATCTATGGCGGCGTTTTCGACCCGACCGAGGCGGCTGCCATCGGCGTGGTCGGCGTGCTCGTCGTCGCCGCGGTGATGGGCCGCCTGAACTGGCCGGCGCTGCAGCGCTCGCTGGTCGGCGCCACGCGCACCAGCATGATGATCTTCCTGGTGGTGTTCGGCGGTCACGTGATCGCCCGGTTCCTGGTGCTGACCGAGGTGACGTCCAATCTGGTCAATGCCATTAGCGCCTATGAACTCTCGTCGACGGTTCTCATCATCTGCTTCACGCTGATGTACATCGTGCTCGGCATGGTGCTCGACATCTGGGCCATGCTGATCCTGACCATCCCCTTCGTCTTCCCGGTCATCGTTGCCCACGGCATCGACGCGGTGTGGTTCGGCATCTACATCATCATCATGTGCGAGCTCGCGGCGATCACGCCGCCGGTCGGTCTCAACGTCTACATCATGGCGCGCGTCGCGCCCGAGGTGCCGATCAACAAGATTTTCCGCGGCGTGCTGCCGTTCTTCCTGACGGCGCTGGCGGTGCTGACACTGCTGACCGTTTTCCCCGGAATCGTGACGTGGTTGCCGCAGCAGGCGATGCGTTAATCAAAGTGAGGTCGCCCTGTGAGTGAAGGTCCGTATACGCTGCGCGTGGAGAAAGACGTTCCGATCGAGATGAACGACGGCATCGTGCTGCGCGCGAATGTCTATCGTCCGGCCGAAGACGGCCAGTTCCCGGT
>JALHNV010000013.1 GCA_022843325.1 Pseudolabrys sp.
GCTTGGAGCGGCTCGCCGACTCCGTTGTTGACACCATCAGTCTGAGGGACGACCGCCCAGCCGCAAGGGGCGCCAGCACGCGGCCGGCCCGTTACCCCATCTACAGACTCACCATGAGGCGGCGGAAAGCAAAAGGCCCGGGATCGCTCCCGGGCCTCTGCATTTCTTCAGGCGTTAGAGGCGAGGGACTAGAAGTCCATGCCGCCCATTCCGCCGCCGCCCATGCCGCCCGGCATGCCGCCCGCGGCGGCACCCTTCTTGGCCGGCAGTTCGGCAACCATCGCTTCGGTGGTGATCAGGAGGCCGGCAACCGAGCCGGCGTTCTGGATCGCGGCCCGCACGACCTTGGTCGGGTCGATGATGCCCTTCGACAGCATGTTGCCGTATTCGGCATTCTGCGCGTCGAAGCCGTAGGTGTACTGATCCTTCTCCATGATCTTGCCGACGATCACCGAGCCGTCTTCGCCGGCGTTGGTGGCAATCTGGCGGGCGGGAGCTTGGATCGCCTTGCGGACGATCTCGACGCCGACCTTCTGATCGTCGTTCTGCGTCTTGACCTTCTTGAGGGATTCGGCCGCGCGCAACAGCGCGACGCCGCCGCCCGGCAGAATGCCTTCCTCAACCGCGGCGCGGGTCGCGTGCATCGCGTCGTCGACGCGATCCTTGCGCTCCTTCACCTCGATCTCGCTGGCGCCGCCGACGCGGATCACCGCAACGCCGCCGGCGAGCTTCGCCAGACGTTCCTGCAGCTTCTCCTTGTCGTAGTCCGAGGTGGTTTCCTCGATCTGCGCCTTGATCTGCGCCACCCGCGCTTCGATGTCGGCCTTCTTGCCGGCGCCGTTGACGATGGTGGTGTTTTCCTTGTCGATCATCACCTTCTTGGTGCGGCCCAGCATCTGGATGGTGACGTTCTCGAGCTTGATGCCGAGATCTTCCGAAATCGCCTGGCCGCCGGTCAGGATCGCGATGTCCTGCAGCATGGCCTTGCGGCGATCGCCGAAGCCCGGCGCCTTGACGGCCGCGACCTTGAGGCCGCCGCGCAGCTTGTTGACGACGAGGGTGGCAAGCGCTTCGCCTTCAACGTCTTCAGCCACGATCAGCAGCGGCTTGCCGGACTGCACCACCGACTCAAGCAGCGGCAGCAGTTCCTGCAGACCCGAGAGCTTCTTCTCGTAGATCAGGATGTAGGGGTCTTCCATCTCAACGCGCATCTTGTCGGCGTTGGTGATGAAGTAGGGCGAGATGTAGCCGCGGTCGAACTGCATGCCCTCGACGATGTCGAGTTCGGTCTCGAGCGACTTCGCCTCTTCGACCGTGATCACGCCTTCGTTGCCGACCTTCGCCATGGCCTTGGCGAGGAAGTCGCCGATCTCGCGATCGCCGTTGGCGGAGATGGTGCCGACCTGGGCGATCTCTTCGTTCGACGTGACCTTCTTGGAGTTGGCCTTGAGATGCTCGACGACCGCTTCGACGGCGAGATCGACGCCGCGCTTGAGGTCCATCGGGTTCATGCCGGCGGCAACCGCCTTGGAGCCTTCGCGGACGATGGCCTGGGCCAGCACAGTGGCGGTGGTGGTGCCGTCACCGGCGAAGTCGGACGACTTCGAGGCGACTTCGCGCACCATCTGCGCGCCCATGTTCTCGAACTTGTCTTCAAGTTCGATTTCCTTGGCGACGGTGACGCCGTCCTTGGTGATGCGGGGCGCGCCGAACGACTTGTCGAGCACGACGTTGCGGCCCTTGGGGCCGAGCGTCACCTTGACGGCGTTGGCGAGGACATCGACGCCGCGCAGCATGCGGTCGCGCGCGTCTACGGAGAATTTAACGTCTTTGGCAGCCATGTTTCGTTTCCTTCAGTTTCGGTTCTCATCCTGAGGAGCGTCCATCGCAGATAAGTTCACGCAATCTGCGTACACTTGATTGCTTTGGACGCGTCTCGAAGGACGAGCGGGGATAGCTTTGCTTAAGCGGCTTTCTTCTTGGCGGCGGCGCCGCCTTCGATCACGCCCATGACGTCGGATTCCTTCATGATCAGGAGATCCTGGCCATCGATCTTGACCTCGGTGCCCGACCACTTGCCGAACAGGACGGTGTCGCCGACCTTGAGGTCGATCGGGATCAGCTTGCCAGACTCGTCACGGCCACCGGGGCCAACGGCGACGATCTCGCCCTGCGAGGGCTTCTCTTTGGCGGTATCGGGAATGATGATGCCGCCGGCGGTCTTTTCCTCGGCATCGATGCGCTTGACAACGACGCGGTCGTGCAGCGGGCGGAACTTCATATTGGCCTCCTAAGTTATTGAAAGGGATCGTCTTTCGGTGGCAAGCGGTTCCGACGCCAGCCACTCGGGCCGGGAAATGGGAGCCTGCACCGGAGCCTGCAAGGGCTCTCGGAAAATTTCTTAGCACTCATTCACGTTGAGTGCCAACAAATTCTGAAAATGCTTTTGAATCAATTATTTACGGATCTTCGCTGGGAATTGGCCGGTGCCCGCTGCCATCGTCGCCCGGTATTGCCGCTGTTAGCAGGCGGAGCACCTTGCTGCTAACGCACTGATTTTAAACAGTTTGTTCATTGATTTGGCTTGCAATGGCGTGCCGGCATTGGAAACTTCACGTCGTTCAAACGGAGAACGCGAATGGTTTCGACAGGTGCTGTTTCGGAAGACTTCCGCAAGCAGGTCGATGGTTTCGGCCTGACCACCGCCCACATTCTGTATCGCCGCCCCGACCACCAGTGGTTGCTGCAGTCCTATGTATGGCAGGCCTACGACCTGTTTCCAAAGTTTCCGGAGCTGCAGAAGTTTCTCGAATTCTGGCAGGCCAAGCTCGAAGGCCCGCTGCATTCGGTGGAAGTCGCGCACTGCAAGCTGATCAAGCCCGCCGAACTGAAAGCGATCGACGGCGAGTTCAGGCTGCATTAGCGCCCGCCCGAAGGGCGTCGCTGCAGCAACCCGGCGGAAGTTTTTTCCGGCCCTGTCGGCCTTTTCCGGCGCGACCGGAACAGAACTGCTGCCGGGATCGTCCCTGAAGCACAAATGCACCGTCCATCGTAAAACTACGCAATGGACGGGGAGGCCCGGACGCATGATCTAAAGGCGCACAGCAATTCCACCTTCGGGGGCTAGCGCCATGCGCTTTTTGAAATTCATTGTGACCAGTCTTGCCGTGTCGTGGGCCGTGACGGCGTCCGCCCAGCAGCCACTGCGGGTCGGCTTCATCCCGGTCATGGGCGTGGCCCAGATTTTCGTCGCCGAAGGCGAGGGCTGGCTGAAGCAGGCCGGGCTGACATTGCAGCCAGCGGCCTTCGAGTCCGGACCGAACATGATCCAGGCGCTGTCTTCGGGCACGCTCGACATTTATGCCGGCGGTCTCGGTCCCTTGCTGACCGCGCGCTCCAAAGGCATCGACGTCCGCGTGATCGCGGCGACCGTGGTCGAGGAAATGGGCTTTGCCGCAGCGCCGGCGCTGGCGCCGTTCTTTGACGGTCGCACCGGCGCTGCCGCGTTCAAGGCCTTCCGCGAAAAGAACAACCGTCCGGCCAAGATCGGCACCCAGCCGCTCGGTTCGGGTCCGAACACGGCGGTGCGGCACTGGCTGTTTGAAGTCGTGAAGGCCGACACGGCCGACGTCGAGATAGTTGAAATGGGCATCGATGCAACGCAGCGCGCGCTGGCGACCGGCGCGATCGAAGGCGGCTCCGTGCGCGAACCGGCCTGGACGGTGCTGCAGAGACAGAACCCCGGCATCAAACTGGTGGCGACCGGCAATGACATGTTCCCGAACATGCCGGGCGTGGTCTTCGCCGTGCTCGGCCCCTTCGCCGACAAGAACCCGAAGGCGGTCGAGGATCTCGTCCGCGTGACGGTGCGCGCCACCCAGCTACTGAAGGAAAAGCCGGAGCAGGCGGTCAAGCACATCGGCGCCGCGTTCGGTAAAGGCCTGGTAAGCGACGACATTCTGCTCGCCGCGCTGAAGTCGCCGCAGACCCGCTTTACCTCCGATCCGCGCACCATCGCGGAGTCGACGGTCAAGTTTCAGGAGTACCAGATCAAGATCGGCGTCCTGAAGAAAGCCGAGCCGCTTGATGGCCTGTTCGCCCAGGCGGTGTATGATCGCGCGATCACGGGCAACTAGGCCGGCCTCTCACACAACCTCGAGCGCGGCGGATGCGGTGACAAGAACGAAAACGGTTGCGCTGTCCGCCTTGGGGCTGGCGGGCTTTCTGATCGTCTGGGAGTTGTTCCCGGCGCTCGGGCTGGTGTCGGCAAACATCTTGCCGCCGCCAAGCGCGCTGCCGGGTGCGTTCTGGAACGAAGTGACGTCCGGCATCTGGCTGTCGGCGCTGAGCCGCAGCCTCAGCCATTATCTCGCCGGCCTGACGATCGGCTGCGTGCTCGGCATCAGCCTCGGCATCTTCACCGGCCTCTGGGTACCGCTGGAGGCGACGCTGGCCTGGGTGGTGCGCATCCTGCGGCCGATTCCGGGACTGGCTTGGGTGCCGTTCGCCATTCTGTGGTTCGGCATCGCGCCGGCGGCGGCGATCTTCATCATCAGCACCGGCGTTTTCTGGATCTCCTATTTCGCCGCGCTGGGCGCCGTGCGCGCCGTCGACCGCGATCTGATCGAGCTGGCCGACGCCTTCGGCTTCCGCCGTGCCGATCAGAAGCTGTTCAAGGTCATCCTGCCGGCGGCGACACCCGGCATTCTGGTCGGCATCCGCACCGCGTTGGGGCAGGCCTGGATGGCCGTGGTCGCAGCCGAGATTTTCGGCGTGCCGGGCCTCGGCCAGCGCATGATGCAGGCGTCCAACCTGCTGGCGAGCGACATCGTCGTCGTCTACATGGCGACCATGGCGGCGGCCTACGGCGCCATCGACAGCATCTTCGTCGCCATCCAATCGTGGTTGCTGCGATGGAAGCGATGATCAAGCTCGACAATATAGGGCTGACCTTCACGCGCGACGGTGAGCAGACCGAAGTGCTGCGCGGACTGACGCTGGCGATCCCCGCCGGACATCTGGTCGCCGTGCTGGGACCCTCGGGTGTCGGCAAGTCGACGTTGCTGCGTGTCATCGCCGGTCTCTTGGAACCGAACACCGGCGGTGTCACGCTCGATATCACGCCCGACCGCAACAAGCTGTCGGTCGCGATGGTGTTTCAGGATGCGCGGCTTCTGCCGTGGCGCAAGGTGTGGAGCAACGCCGCCTTCGGGCTCGAGCATGGCCAATTGTCATCCGCCGAGCGCCGCGCCAAGGCGGAAGCCGCGCTGGCGCTGGTCGGGCTGGCCGGTTTTTCCGAACGCTATCCGCATGAACTGTCCGGCGGGCAACGGCAGCGTGTCGCGCTGGCGCGGGCGCTCGCGGTCGAGCCCGAGATCCTGCTGATGGACGAGCCGTTCGCCGCGCTCGATGCCATCACCCGCGAGGGCCTGCAGGACGAACTGGCGCGCATTCATGCCGCGACCCGCAAGACCATTGTGTTCGTGACGCATTCGATCGACGAGGCGGTGCATATCGCCAACGAGGTGGTGGTGTTGGCAGGCCGTCCGGCGCATCTGACGGCGAAAGTGACCATCGACGCGCCGCAGCCGCGCCGCCGCGGCGGCGCCGAGACCGCCGATCTGGTGGCCCGCTTGCGCGCCGAACTGCTCGAGCCCGCGGCCTGACGCCCGGCTGGTCCGGTACGTCGGCGCGTATTAGGCTGCGGTGCAACGCATCACAGAATCGGGCGCAGCGATGGCAGGCGTGTTTCAGGACGACAAAATCTATGTCGGCAAAAGCGGCAAGGGCGAATATCTCACCCTGAAGCTCGCCAATCGGCACGGCCTGGTGACCGGCGCCACCGGCACCGGCAAGACCGTGACGCTCCAGGTGCTGGCCGAAGGTTTTGCCCGCGCCGGCGTGCCGGTGTTTGCCGCCGACATCAAAGGCGACCTGTCCGGTATCGCGGCGCTGGGCGAGGAAAAAGACTTTCTGGTCAAGCGCGCGACCGACGTCGGCTTCAAATACCAGATCGACGAATTCCCGGTCGCGTTCTGGGATCTGTTCGGCGAGCAGGGCCATCCGATCCGCACCAGCGTGTTCGAGATGGGGCCGCTGCTGCTGTCGCGCATGCTCAACCTCAACGAGGTGCAGGAAGGCGTCATCAACATCGCCTTCCGTTTTGCCGACGACGAGTTCGGCGCCGCCGACGCGGCCAATAAAGGCTTGGTCGATCTCCAGGACCTGCGCTCGCTGCTGTCGTATCTCTCCGACAATGCCAAGGAGATCGGGTCGCGATACGGCAACGTCAGCGCCGCCAGCATCGGTGCGGTGCAGCGGCAATTGCTGGTGCTGGAAAACCAGGGCGGCGCCAAGTTCTTCGGCGAACCGGCGCTGGCGCTGGACGACCTGATGCGCGTGGACCGCGACGGCCGCGGCATCATCAACATCCTCGCCGCCGACAGACTGATGGAGAACCCGAAGCTCTACGCCACCTTCCTGTTGTGGCTGATGGCGGAGCTGTTCGAGCAGCTTCCCGAGGTCGGCGATCTCGACAAGCCGAAGCTGGTGTTCTTCTTCGACGAGGCGCACCTTTTGTTCAACGACGCGCCGAAGCCGCTGCTCGACAAGATCGAGCAGGTGGTGCGGCTGATCCGCTCCAAGGGCGTCGGCATCTATTTCGTGACGCAGAACCCGCTCGACGTGCCCGACAAGGTGCTGGCGCAGCTCGGCAACCGCGTCCAGCACGCGCTGCGCGCCTTCACGCCGCGCGACCAGAAGGCGGTCAGGGCGGCGGCCGAGACGTTCCGGCCGAACCCGAGGCTCGACACCGAGCAGGTGATCACCGAACTGGGCAAAGGCGAGGCGCTGGTGTCGTTCCTCGAAGGCAACGGCACGCCGAGCATGGTGGAGCGCACGCTGATCTGTCCGCCGGCGGCGCGCATCGGCCCGCTGACCGCGCCGGAGCGCCGTGCCGTGATCGCGCGCAGTGCGCTGCGCGGCAAATACGACCAGGCGATCGATCCGGAGTCCGCGCACGAAATGCTGGCGCGACGTGTGGCGGAGAAAGCCGAGACGGCGCCGGCTCCAAAAGGCGCCGCACCGCGCGGCCGCACCACGGTGCCGAACAGCGGTCCGACCGTGCCGCCGTCGCCGCCCTCGACGACAGGCGGCGGCTGGCGCGACGTCCTCGGCGGCGGCAGTAGCGGCGGCGGCTCGCGCGGGCGCATGTCGACCGGCGAGATCGTGGTGAAGCAGGTGGCGCGCTCGGTCGCCTCCCAAGTGGGCGGCCAGATCGGCCGCGCCGTGATGCGCAGCATTTTCGGCAACCTGACCGGACGGCGCTGAGCCGCCGTCAAACTGGCCGCAGTTGATTGCTGCGCGGATGTTGTGCAACCATGGGTATCGCGCGGGGGCGATGACCATGACCGAGCATATTTGCCGGCGGCTGATGCTGTTCCTCGACGGCACCTGGAACGAGGACGAGGACGATATCTCGTCGACCAATATCGTCTATCTCCGCGAGCGCCTCTCATGGGGGCTCAACACGCGGGTGCGCCGCGCTGCCGCCAGCAATGACGCTGGCGCGCCCAACGACGATGCGCTGGACTACAAGAAATTGCCGGCGGAATTCCGCAAGAAAGGCATATCCGGCGTGGTGCTGGATGGCTTCGAATACATCGTCCACTACGATCGCGGCGTCGGCACCGGCCCGTTCCTCGATGCAATCAAAGGCGGTTTATTGGGCGACGGCCTCGATCTCAATGTCCGTCAGGCCTACCGCTTTCTGAGTACCTGGTACCGGCCCGGCGACGAGATATTTGTGTTCGGCTTTTCGCGCGGCGCCTTCACCGCGCGCAGCCTGTGCGGCTATCTCGGCGCCGTCGGTCTGCTGCGATGCGAATATGCCACCGCCGAGACCGAAGAGCGCGCCTGGCGCTATTACCGCACCGCGCCGCACGACCGGCCGAGCGGAGAGTGGCACTGGTTCAACCGCAAGAACGAATTCGGCCATACGCTGGTGCACGACAAGCGCTATATGCGCGTGCGCGCGCTCGGCGTGTTCGACACCGTCGGCGCGCTCGGCATTCCGACGCAGCTGTTTCGCAAGGTGAATCAGTTGCGGTATGCATTCCACGATACCGAAGTGAGTTCGCTGGTTGATATAAGGCTCCATGCGATGGCAATCGACGAGCCGCGCTATGCTTTCGCACCCGCGCTATGGACCGCGCCGAAATTCAAGCACACGGTGCACGACAAGTCGCCGACCGAGCAGGTTTGGTTCGCCGGCGCGCATTCCGACGTCGGCGGCGGTTATGTGGCCTGGACCCAGCCGAACGCGGCCGGCCTGTCGTTCTTGCCAATGGCCTGGATGATCCAGCGGCTGGAGCAACTGGTGGCCGCCACCGCACCGATCGCCGAGCCGCCGCCGTTCGACGTCGTGCTGCCACCGCAGCGGCAGAAGCCGGTGCCGTTCTATCAGCGCGACCTGTTCGACGAAGCGGGACCGGCCCGCCGCAAGATCTCGCCGAAATACCGGGAGATGAGCAGCGCCGACCAGCATGAACCCTGGGCGCCGCTGTATCTGGCCTATCCGCGAAACCGGCGCGTTATCAACCAGCAGTCCTTCGCGGATGGCCCGACCGACCCCGCCAGTGGGCGCGTGCCGCACAGCGATCCGATCTGCGAGATGGTGCATGTCTCGGTGCTCGAGCGTCTGCACAAGAGGGTGACAACCATCCCGGGATACTTGCCCAGGCGTGCGCCGCGGCCCTACGCCCCGGAAAATCTGGTCGGCATCATTCCGTATCTGGCCGCGACCTATATTCGCTGTCCCGATGTCGAGACGCCGTGGCGCGCGATCGTCAAACCGATCTTCACCTGGAAGGAAGCGCGCATCGTCGACTGGGACGGCCGGCCGCTCGATCCGCTGAAGCCGGAGCAGGCGCGGCGTGCCTTCGAGCTGCTTCCCAAGCCGGATGAGATCGGTGTCGGCGCCATGCCCGAAGAAATGACATACATTCTCGATCCGCGGATCACGCCGATGGAATCGGCGCCCGAGGAAAACCCGGCCAGCAAGACCGGCCGTCGCACCGGATAGGTCGCGGGCCGGGCGCCCCGACCGCTCCCCATGGGAGCGGTCGAAGTCGGCGTCGCAGCGCCTCCTTCATTCTGAAGCGGTCAGCCGCGGCCGACGAACGGCATGGTCGTCGCCATCACCGTCATGAACAGCACGTTGGTGCTGAGCGGCAGCCCGGCCATGTAGACGACGGCATCGCCGACATGCGCGGCGTCCATGCGCGGCTCGATCATCTTGGTGCCGTTCGGCTGCAGCACGCCTTCGCCCTGGACCATGCGTTCGGTCAGTGGCGTCGCCGCATTGCCGATATCGACCTGGCCGCAGCAGATGTCGTATTGGCGGCAATCGAGCGAGGTCGACTTGGTCAGGCCGGTCACCGCATGCTTGGTCGCGGTGTAGGACACCGAGAACGGCCGCGGCGCATGCGCCGAGATCGAGCCGTTGTTGATGATGCGGCCGCCGCGCGGCGACTGCGCCTTCATGATCTTGATGGCCTCCTGGGTACACAGGAACATGCCGGTAAGGTTGGTGGCGACGACGTTCTGCCAGGTCTCGAACGGCAGGTCCTCGAGCGGGACCGGCGGCGCGCCGATGCCGGCATTGTTGAACAGCACGTCGAGCCGGCCGAAGGTCGATTTTACGGTGGCGAAAAGCGCCAGAATGGAGTCGCGCTTGGACACGTCGGTCGACACCGCCAGAGCCTGCGCGCCGGTGGCGTTGATCTCGGCCGCGACCGCATCGAGCGGCTCCCTGCGGCGGCCGGCCAGCACCACGCTGTAGCCGGCCTTGGCCAGCGCGATCGCCACGGCGCGGCCGACGCCCGTTCCGGCGCCGGTCACAAGCGCAATCTTCGCAGTCATCGGCTCATCCTTCCCTGTCGTGATTTTTTCTGGCGTCCGCCATATCACAGAAAGGCCGCGGCGCGATACCGCACGAGGCTTGGATGAAGCCGGCGAAAGGACGCCGCCGGCCTAGCCGGCCAAGGCCTGCGGCACGTCGATCGGCTGGAACGGTTCGGTCGCCTGCAGGCGGGCGGTGATGTCGGCCGGCGGCACGGCCTTGCCGAAGCGATAACCCTGCATGCTGTGCACACCGGCCGCCCGCAGGAATAACTGCTGGTCGGCGGTCTCGACGCCTTCGGCGGTCACCTTCATGCCGAGGCCGCGGCCAAGGCTGACGACCGCGTGCACGATCGCCGCCGCGTCGGCAGCTTTCTCGATCGAGTTGACGAAGCTGCGGTCGATCTTGAGCTTGTCGAACGGGAAGCGACGCAGATAAAGCAGGCTGGAATAGCCGGTGCCGAAATCGTCCAGCGCCAGCCGCACGCCAAGCGCCTTCAGCCGCAGCATGCCGGCCTCGGCGGTGTCGATGTTGCCGAGCAGCACGCTTTCTGTGAGTTCGAGTTCGAGCCGCGCGGGATCGAAATTCGTTTCCGCCAGCGTGCGTTCGACCAGGTCGGCGAAGTCGCTGCGGCGGAATTGCAGTGGCGAGACATTGACGGCGACGGACAGATGCGGCCAGGCCTTGCCGTCGAGACAGGCGCGCCGGAGAACCCAGGCGCCGAGTTCGATGATCAACCCGCTGTGTTCGGCGATGGCGATGAATTCGTTCGGCGGAATTTCGCCGCGGGTCGGGTGGGTCCAGCGGCAGAGACCTTCGACGCCGATCACGACCTCGCCGCTCTTGTTGACGACCGGCTGGTACATCAGCTTGAGCTGGTCTTTCTCTATGGCTTCGCGCAGGTCGGCTTCAAGCAGTTTGCGGCTCGACAGGTCGGTGTCCATCGCCGCGTCGTAGAGGCAGGCGCGGTTGCGGCCCTCGTTCTTGGCGCGGTACAGGGCGATGTCGGCGAAGCGCATGATGTCGGCGGCGGCGCCGCACTTGCGGTCGATCACCGCGATACCGATCGACGCGCCGATGACGATGTTCTGGCCGTTGATGGCGTAGGGCGCACAGATCGCGGAGATAATGCGCTGGGCAACGCTGATCATCGTGATTGGGTCATTGCCGGTCGCGGAGATGATGGCGAATTCGTCGCCGCCCAGACGCGCCACCAGGTCGCCGCCACGCAGCGTGCGCGACAACCGCAGCGTGACATTGCGAATCAACTCGTCGCCGACGTGGTGTCCGAGCGTGTCGTTGACGTCCTTGAAATGGTCGAGGTCGATATAGAAAACCGCGGCGGGGGAGCGGCCGTTGCGCACTTCGTCGATAATCGCTTCCAGCCGTTCGCCGAAGAAGATGCGGTTCGGTAGGCCGCACAGCGGATCGTGCATTGCCAGGTGGCGCAGCCGCGATTCGCCGACGGCGATGGCGGCAGCGGTGCGGCGCATGTAGCGCAGCACGAAGGCGGCGAGCAGCGCGAAGCCGACGAGGGCAACCGCGATAAATGGCACCACGCTTTCGACGATCTGGGCGCCGGGCTGCTTCGGTGTCCAGACAAAGCGGGCAATCGGAACGCCGGCCGGCGTGGTCAGTCTGTAGAGCAGGTCGCCCGGCGGCAGGGTCTCGTTATCGGTCATGCGCAGGTTGTCGAGCCGAAGCTGCGCGGCGATGTCGTCGAGCACGATACTGTCGATGTATTTGATCGACATCATGATCGGCGCGCCGGATTCCGCCGTTGTCGCGTTGGCGTCGATCGGCCCGACGGCGACGGCGGCGATGACGGCCGGCCGGCCGCGCACCCGCCGTATTACCGATGCGTATGGCTGGGCGCCGGTTTCGCGCCGGCCGGTCTGGCCGAACGGGGCGGCGTCAGGCAGCGACCTGTCGCGGCCGCGCATGTAGTCGAGTACAGCGGCATAATCCGCCCGCACGATCTCCACCCAGTTCGGGTCGACCGCTCTGCGTCCGACCAGCGAGTAGACCGGGTTGTCCGCGGCATCGAAGACAAAAACGTAGTCGTGATCGAAGAACGTCTCCAACCAGCCGCCGAGGCGGAGCTGAGTCCAATGGGCGTCGAAATTTTCGCGGAGATTGCGGGCTGCCGCGTCGGAGGCGGCGACGCTTTCAATCTCCCGCTTCACGCGTTCGCCGAGATTGCCGAGGGCGCGCGAGAACAACTGCCTTTCGTGTTCGATCGCGACTTCATCGGCGCGCTGGGCGGACGACAGCACCGCCACCACGATACAGACGATGGCAACCGCGACGATGCCGCCGATTGGCACCACCACGCTCAAGCGGGCGCGATCCCAGCTCGTCCGGGTGCGCTCCTGGGAAAAGTGCGGGCGGTTGGCAGTCGGCAAGCTTTGGTCCCCTAAGATGTCCTGCCCGTTGGACTTTCGATCGGAGAACCGTAGTGGCGAAAGCTTGCTATTCGCTTTCCTTGGCTGTTTGCCGCGGGCCGGTTTCGCCGGCAACGGGCAATTCCGCAGGCGGTGTTAACCGGGGGTTAAGAGCAGGCGAGCCGCTCTGAAAACTTAGGTCTGGCTGCGGTAAGGTGGCCGCGGGATCGCGATATGAGCGGCCCTCAGGGCACCCGACCAGCGCTCTCGCAGGTCCTGAAAGTATGGCTCGCCCGGCTCGATACGATAATTCACCTCTAAGTTGTATGTATCGCGTCGCACAAGCATAAGATCGATCGGCAGCCCGACGCCCAAATTGGAGCGCATGGTTGAATCCATGGATATGAGGCCGATCTTAAGACTGTCGTAGATATCGGTATCGAAGCCGATGGCGCGGTCGAGCACGGGCTTGCCGTATTTGTGTTCGCCGATCTGGAGATAGGGCGTGTCGGTGGTGCACTCGATGAAATTGCCGGCCGAATAGATCATAAACAGCCGCAGCCGGCCGCCTTTGACCTGACCGCCAAACAGGAAGGCGACATTATGGTCGACATCGGCTTCTTCCAGCGCCTTGCCTTCCACGCTCTGGATCTTGCGGATGGCATTGCCGATGCGCTGCGCCGCCTTGAACATGGTCGGCGCGTTCATCAGGGTTTCCAGTTCGCCAGTCTCCGGGTTTTCGATGCCCTCGGTGAGCATGCTGCGCACGGTCTGGCTGAGCGACAGGTTGCCGGAGGAGGCGAGCGCCATGACCCGCTCGCCCGGCTCGGTATAGACGTGCAGCTTGCGAAACGTCGAAACGTTGTCGAGGCCGGCATTGGTGCGCGTGTCGGCAATCATCACCAGACCTTCGCGCACCAGAATTCCGCAGCAATAGGTCATGGGGTCGGACTTCTTCTCTGGTTGGGTGACTGAGGCTTATAGCGTTGCCGCCCTAGCTTTGCGACTGCCACTGCGACTGGTCCACCTGCACCGCAACCGTCAGGGTTTCGCCGCTGCCGCCGTAACGCGTGCCGCGGACCGGTGCAGCGCCGAGGTAATCGAGACCCATGGCGACACGCACATAGGCGTCAGTGGCGCACAGTTTGTTGGCCGGATCGAAGCCGACCCAGCCGAGTTTCTCAACATAGGCTTCCGCCCAGGCATGGCCGGCGTCCTGAACGGTTACGCCGTCGGCGCGGTAGAGGTGGCCGCCGACATACCGCACCGGAATCCCGAGGCCGCGGGCGGCGGCGATATAGATATGGGCGAGATCCTGACAGACGCCGCGCTTCAGCGCGAAGGCCTGCGCTGCTGTGGTGACTGTCTGGGTCGGATCGGTGTCGTAGGTGATTTCTTCATGCACCGCGGTCAAGAGCGCGTGCAAAATCGACAGGGTGTCGCCGCCGGCTCCGGCGCGGGCGCTTGCGGCGAACTCGGTAATGGCGGAGTCGGCCTGCGTCAGGTCGGTTTCGCGCAGGAACATGCTGGGCGGAAAGCGCTCCACCGCGCCGGCGACCAGCCCATTGGTGTCGCTGGTCTCGACCTCGCCCTCGACCGTCACCTTCAATTCCTCGAACGGGCCGTCGGCGGTAAACGTGTGCGCAACGTTGCCGAAGGCATCCTCATACTGATGAAGCAGGCAGTCTTCCGACAAGTCCACCCGCCAGTTCAGCACATACTGGCCGTCGTGATTGCGCGGGGTCAGGCGCAACAACTGGGTCACGCCCGTCGGCGGCGTGTCGTAGTGGTACGTGGTGGTGTGGGAAACGCGGATCCGCATGGGCGCTTGACTGTCTCGGCACGGTTACACGGACCACGACGGTAACACATCCGATCCGGATTGGCGCGCGCCCCGCTAGATCAAAAACTGCTCGGTGACGGCGGCGCCGAGCTTGTTGTTCTCGGTAATGAACTCGCTGATGAATTCGTGCAGGCCACGCTGGAAGATGCCGTCCATCTTGCTGTTCTGAAGGCGGGTGCGCAGACCGCGCGCTTGGCGCTGGGCAGGGCCCTGGCGGCCATAGGCGCCGCCGAGCTGGTCGAGATTGCGCACGATGGCCTCGTAGCACGAGGCGAGCGAGCGCGGCATTTCCTCGCGCAGGATCAGCAGGTCGGCGACCAGCCACGGCTTCAGGCTCTCGCGGTAGACCCAGTGATAGGCGGTCAGCGCCGATACCGAGCGCAGGATCGCCGCCCACTGGAAATAATCGAGCGGGCCGCCGACGCGCTCGTTGTCGGGCAGCAGCAGGTGATATTTGACGTCGAGGATGCGCGCGGTGTTGTCGGCGCGCTCGACGTAGACACCGAGGCGCGAGAACCAGTAGGCGTCGTTGCGCAACATGGTGCGGTAGGCGGAACCGTCATAGCGCAGCGAAGATTCCTGCACCCAGCGCAGGAAGCGCGAGGTTTCCTCGCGGGTCGTCGGGCCGTTGCCGTAGCGTTTGAGCTCAAGCCAGGTGCCGTTGATGGCGTCCCACATTTCCATGGTCAGCGCGGTGCGCACCGATCGCGCATTGCTGCGCGCCATTTCGAAACAGGAGCGGATCGACGACGAATTGGCGGTGGAGAAGGCGAGAAAATCGGTGACGTTCTCCTCGTTGGCTTCGTCATAAAGCTTGAAGAAGGCGTTGGCGCAGCCGGCGGTCAGCACCGCCGATTCCCATTCATTGCTGGTGCCGACATAGGCCAGCGGCAGCGCCGACAGCCGCTGCGTGGCGTCGAGAATGCGCGCCAGATACTCGGCGCGCTCGACATAGCGCGAAAGCCAGAACAGGTTGTCGGCGGTGCGGGAAAGCATGCTTAAGGGCCTTGTGTCCCGGACGCGGTGCCGCGCGCTTGCGGTGCACCGCAGCGCCGGGACCGTTGCGGATTCGGAAATTGGAACGATCCCGCGTCTGCAACGCGCCGCGAAGACGCGCTGCGCTGCGCGCGGGAAAAGTGCTGCGCCCGGGAAAAGTCAAAACGCTGCGGCGACATAATGATCATCCATCCAGCACCCACGTATCCTTGGTCCCGCCGCCCTGGCTGGAATTGACCACCAGCGAGCCGTGCTTGAGCGCCACGCGCGTCAGGCCGCCGGGTACGATACGGACCTTGTCGCTGCCGGTCAGCACGAAAGGGCGCAGGTCGACGTGACGCGGCGCCACGCCTTCGTCGACGCAGGTTGGACAGGTCGACAGCGCCAGCGTCGGCTGCGCGATGAAGTTCTCCGGCGCGGCCTTGAGCTTGGCGCGAAACTGCTCGATCGCGATCTTGCTGGCGGTTGGCCCGATCAGCATGCCGTAGCCGCCGGAGCCGTGCACTTCCTTGACCACCAGTTCGTTGAGATGGTCGAGCACATAAGCGAGTTGGTCTGGCTCGCGGCAGCGCCAGGTCGGCACCGTTTTCAGGATCGGCTCCTCGCCGAGGAAGAACTTCAGGATCGCCGGCATGAAGCTGTAGATCGCCTTGTCGTCGGCGATACCGGTGCCGACGGCGTTGGACAGCGTCACGTTACCGGCCTGGTAGGCCGACATCAGCCCCGGCACGCCGAGCGCGGAATCGGGGCGGAAGGTGAGGGGATCGAGGAAGTCGTCGTCGATGCGGCGGTAGATGACATCGACGCGGCGCGGCCCCTGCGTCGTGCGCATGTAGACGACCTCGTTCTTGACGAAGAGGTCGCGGCCTTCGACCAGTTCGACGCCGAGCTTGTCGGCGAGAAACGAGTGCTCGTAATAGGCCGAGTTGAAGACGCCCGGCGTGAGCAAGACCACCGTGGGCTCGCGCATCGCCGACTGTGGCGCGGCCGACTTCAGGGTGGCCAGCAATTCGTCGGGATAATTCTCGACCGGCGCGATGCGGTGGCGCGAGAACAGTTCCGGGAACAGCCGCATCATGATCTCGCGGTTCTCCAGCATGTAGGAGACGCCGGAGGGCGTGCGGGCATTGTCTTCCAGGACATAGAAAGTCTCGGCATCGACCCGGATGATGTCGATGCCGGCGATGTGGACATAGATGTCGTGCGGCACTTTCTGGCCGCTCATTTCCGGCCGGAAGGCGGGATTGCGGAACACCATGTCCTCCGGCACCACACCGGCGCGCAGGCACTCGCGGGCGCCGTAGACGTCCTTGATGAACATGTTCAGCGCTTTGACGCGCTGGGCCAGGCCCTTTTCCAGCAGACGCCATTCGGTCGCCGACAGGATGCGCGGGATCACGTCGAACGGGATCAGGCGTTCGCTGGCGTCGGCCTCGCCATAGACGGCGAAGGTGATGCCGATCCGGCGGAAGATGAGCTCGGCTTCGCGGCGCCGGTAGTCGAGCACGTCCGGCGGCACTTCCTTGAGCCAGCGGGCGAGTTCGCCATAGGCGGGGCGCACGCCCCCATCCAGGCCCTTCATCTCATCGAAGGCGGCAGACATCTTCAGGAACCCCCAGCGGCGCGACGACGATGCGCGCCTTTAAGGACGGCTGTCCTTCCCCCTCACGGGGGCGAGCGCCGTCCCCGGCTATTTATTCTGCAAGCTTCAGGCCAAGACTAGCCGGTCTGAGGCCCGGTTGTACCTTGCCGTAATGCCGCAGAAAGATAAGGAAAACCACGGACTTGCGGGATTCTGCAACGACTGGTTTCAGGATCTTTGCCTGTTTTTTGGGCGAATTTGCTGCCGGTATAAGCCAGGCAGCCCGCTAAAGTTCCCGTCGATCACATCGACCGCTTGAGCGGCCCGCGGCGCCACGCTAGGTCTCGGGCCCAAGCCAAGGAATCCAGCACACCATGAACAGCGATTCTTCCAAGCCCGTGACGGCGGCCGTCCTGGTGATCGGCGACGAGATCCTCTCCGGCCGGACCAAGGACAAGAACATCGGCTACATCGCCGAATACATGACCACGCTGGGCATCGATCTGAAGGAAGTGCGGGTGGTCTCCGACGACGAGGCCGACATCGTCGCCGCGCTCAACGCGCTTCGCAAGCGCTACACCTACGTATTCACGACCGGCGGTATCGGTCCGACCCATGACGACATCACCGCCGATTGCGTCGCCAAGGCATTCGGGCTGCCGATCCACCACGATCCGCGTGCGGTCGCGATCATGGCCGAGCGCGCCGCCAAGACCGGCACGGAGATGAACGAGGCGCGCATGCGCATGACGCGCATGCCGGTGGGTTCCGAACTGGTGCTCAACAAGGTGTCGGGCGCGCCCGGCTTCTGGATCGAGAACGTCATCGTGATGGCCGGCATCCCGACGGTGATGCAGGGCATGCTCGATGAGGTGGCGCCAAAGCTCAAGACCGGCGTCAAGATGATCTCGGAAACCATTCGCGCCGATGCGCGCGAAGGCGACGTCGGCACGGAACTCGGTCTTGTCGCCAAGGCCAATCCCGAGACCATGATCGGCAGCTATCCCTTCTTTGACGAGAAGGGTGACCCGAACACCAACATCGTCGTGCGCGCCCGCGACCCGGAAAAGCTTGCCGCCGCCAAGGCCGCGGTCGAGGCCATGCTGGTGAAGGTCAAGGCGGAGATGAACAAGGCTTGATCCGCGGCGCGGTGCTGACGCGGTCGTGATCCCATCGGGGCGTGTATCGCGGCTACGGTGCGGTGCATGAGCCCGTCGATTACCCGCATTCTTCTCGTTGTTGTGACTTTTACGTGCGGCATTTCTCTCGCGGCCGCCGACCCGCGCGTCTGGGAGGCGCTGCGCGGCGACGGTCATGTCGCCCTGATCCGCCATGCTTCGGCGCCCGGCGTCGGCGATCCGGCCGGCTATCGGCTGGACGACTGTTCGACGCAACGCAATCTCAGCGACGCCGGCCGCGCCACCGCCCTTGCGCTGGGCGAGCGGTTTCGCGCCGAGCGGGTCAAGGTTGGCAAGGTCGTGGCTTCGCAGTGGTGCCGCTCGCGCCAGACTGTCGAACTCATGAACCTCGGTGCGGTCGACGACGCGCCGGCTTTCAACAACGTCTTTGTCCTGCGCGACCAGCGCGACCGCATTACCGCCGAAGGGCGGGCCGCGATCGCCGCCTGGCGCGGGCCGGAGACGCTGGTGGTTGGAACCCATGGCGACAATATTTATGAGCTGCTCGGCTTCAATCCGCGCGAGGCCGAGGTCGTGGTGGTCAAGCCCGACGCTGCCGACCCGCGCAGGATGCGGCTGATCGGACGCATTCCGCCGCCCTGATCCGGCCCACAGAAATATCGGCTGTTTTCGCGGCGGCCGTTCGATTTTGCGGGGAACTAGGCTAGAACGGGCCGTCCTTTATCCGGGACTTGTCCGTGAACCCGCCCGAGAACCCAGCTATGCCCGATGCCGCCCCCGGTCCCGAGAAGGTCTTTCCCGTCTCCTGGGACCAGTTTCACCGTGACGCGCGGGCGCTGACCTGGCGCCTGCACGCGGCCGGGCCGTTCGAGGCGATTGTCTGCATCACCCGCGGCGGCCTGGTGCCGGCGGCGATAGTGGCGCGCGAACTCAACGTGCGGATCATCGAGACCGTCTGCATCGCCAGCTATCACGACTACAAGAACCAGGGCCCGGTCAACGTGCTCAAGGGCATTGCGCCCGAGATCAGTTCGATGCGCGCGCAGGGCAAGGGCGTGCTGATCGTCGACGACCTCGTCGACACCGGCAAGACCGCGCGCGTGGTGCGCGAATTGCTGCCGTCGGCGCACTTCGCCACCGTCTACGCCAAGCCGATGGGCCGGCCGCTGGTCGATACCTTCATCACCGAGGTGTCGCAGGACACCTGGATCTATTTTCCGTGGGACACCGGCCTTGCCTTCGTGCCGCCGATCCGCTCCGGCGGCGACTGAGACACCATCGACACTGCAAAAAAGAATAAGGGAGAAGACACATGCTCAACCGACGTACCTTCCTCGCCAGCGCGGCTTCGGTGGCGGTCGCCGGCGCGGTGACACCCGCTGGCGCGCAGGCCGCCTATCCGGCGAAGCAGATCAGCATTCTCGTCGGTTATCCGGCCGGCGGCGGCGTCGACATCGTCGCGCGCATGGCTGCCGAGGCGATGCGGCCGCTCGGGCAGAACGTGGTGGTCGAGAACCGCACTGGCGCCAGCGCCATGATCGCCGCCGGCGCGGTGGCCAAGGCGGTGCCCGATGGCCACACGCTGTTGATGGCGGCCTCCGGCGAGGTCGCGATCAATCATCATCTGTTCAAGGAGAAGATGAATTACGATCCGCTGCGCGAACTGACGCCGGTGGCGCTGATCGGCATCGTGCCCTGCGTGGTCGTGGTCAACGTCAACACGCCGGTCAACAATCCGAAGGAACTGATCGACTACGCCAAGGCCAATCCCGGCAAGCTGTCGTTCTCGTCGTCGGGCATCGGCAATCCGCAGCAGCTGGCCGGCGAGCTGATGAACAGCATGGCCGGCATCAATGTGCTGCACGTGCCGTATCGCGGTTCGGCGCCGGCGGTGACCGACGTCGCGACCGGCGCGGTGACCATGAGCTTCTCGAGCCTGGCGGCCGCGCTGCCGCTGATCCAGGGCGGCAAGCTGCGCGCCGTGGCGGTGACGTCGAAGGAGCGCATGCCGCAGCTGCCCGATGTGGCGCCGCTGAGCGAAGGCGCGCCGGGGCTGGCCGGCTACGAACTGCTGAACTGGTTCGGCATGTTCGCCACCGCCGGCACGCCGCCGGCCGTGATCGACAAGCTCAACGGTATCGTCAACACCATGCTGCAGGACAAGACGGTGGCGGAAAAGCTGATGGTGCAGGGCATCGTGCCCAAGACCATGACGGCGAAGGAGTACAAGGCCTTCGTCGATTCCGAGGCCGCCAAGTTTGGCAAGATCGTCGAGCAGGCCAATATAAAACTGGCCAACTAGGCTGCCATTCGTTCTATGATCGCTTCAGCCTTTATCCCGGGAGGACCGCGATGAACGTCAAGCCGAATACCGACAACGCGACGCCGGTCAACGCCGACCTGCTGTCGCGCGTGGTGCGCGCCAAGGACATGCCGTGGCAGACGATGCGTTTTCCCGGCTGCGAGATGAAGACGCTGCTGTTCGACGCCAAGAGCGGGCTCGCCACCATGCTGATGCGCATGGCGCCGGGCGCGATTTTGCCCGACCATGAGCACGTGCTGATCGAACAGACCTACGTGCTCGAAGGCTCGCTGGTCGACAAGGAAGGCCCGGACGCCGGCATCGAGGTCGGCGCCGGCGAATTCGTCTGGCGACCGGCCGGCTCGCGGCACACCGCCTGGAGCCCGAAGGGCGGCACCTTCCTCGCCATGTTCCAGATCCCGAACAAGTTCTTCGACCAGGAAGGCAAGGTGGTCGACGCTTCCGGCAAGGACTGGGACGAAGTCTGGGCCCCGTTATTAGCGAGATAACCTGATAATCGCCCGCGTGGACTTGTCATCCGCGCGTGCGGGTGACGACCCCGCGGACGTGGTGGAATGGTAGACACTAGGGACTTAAAATCCCTTGGGAGTAATCCCGTCCGGGTTCGAGTCCCGGCGTCCGCACCAGCTTGATCGTCGGACCCGCGCGGGGCGCATAGGATCCCCGCGCGGCGGTTTGCATGTCGTCCGCCTGCCGTTCAGCCGAACAAAGTGCGGGCGAGGAAAACAAGCCCGGCGATCCCCAAACACATCACGATGCCCGGCATAAAGGCCGCGAGCGTGGGCGATTTGATGTAGCGGTGCGGTTTTCCTTCTTCAGGCGTTGCGAAGATGAAGAGGCCGACAGCGAGGGCCAGCAGTGCGGAGCCGGATACGATATTGATCATGACGTTTGCCTTTGCCGGCGGCGCGCCATGCAAAATGGCGACGCGACGGCGCCGTTGAATTCAGAACGATGGAGGATGAATGCGGCCGCAACGGCCGCGCGCGTCAGGCGATCAGCCGGGGCGGCGCGCGTGCATTGAAAACGCGGGGCGTCAGAACGCGCGCTAATGTGCCGGTGCGGAACGACGGCGCCGATGCGGCGCGGGCCGGCGTAACGCCAAGGCCGGCGGCCCTCAGCGCGAACGGCGTATCGCCGAGGGTTGCGTCAGATTTGTGCGCGCCGGCCGGCAGCGACACGACCGAAGCAAGGTGGCGCGGCACAACGCGGGGCAGGTTACCGGGACTGGCAAAGACGGTGGACGGCGAATATCCGGCCGGAGTGTCACTGGCGCCGAACGCGGCCGGCGACAGTGTGCGGCCAGGCGCCGCCCAGTTCAAAACAAGAAGGATGGCCGCCAGGGCACAGGCCAGCCGCCGCAAGGATGTCGCTTCAAACCACATGGACGCGGGCTCTGGCCGGAAAAGGCCCGGCCGCGCGAACATAGGTTCCCGTCAGGCCGGCTGCAAGCATGCTGCCGGGGCCACAACCGTCATAATATCGCTACTTTGGGGCTATCGGGTCGGATAGAATCGTATCAAAGCTCTTGCTGCTTCCGCGGAATTTCCCGCGGCCGCGCCGCTCCCACAATATGCGTGACCTTGCCGATGACGACCCATCGATCCATCAAAACGACAATAGCGGCAGCCATCGCCGGCCTGACGGTGATGACGCTGTCCGGCTGCACCTCGAACGAAGCCGTTGGCAATCTGATGGTGTCGCCCGGAAAATTCACGCTCTACACGTGCCCCGATCTGGTCCGCCACGACGTCGGCCTGGTCTCCCGGCAGCGTGTTCTGGAAGGCCTGATCGCCAAGGCCGGCCCGGAAGCGGACGGGCGGTTTGTCAGCGCTATCGCTTACCGGCCCGAATATGCCTCGCTCCGTGCGGAGCGATCGCTTCTGCGCCGGGTGGCTGCTGAAAAGGAATGCCAAATTCCGGTCACGCCGGCCGTACCGGTCGACAGGACGGTCGCTCCTCGTCGATAATTATCGTCGAACAGTTCCCGGTCTGGAACTTTTTCGGTTTGCCGCCATTATCCTTCCACAGTCGCGCTGCGGCGCGGCATCATCACGGGGGCGGACATGGCCACAGGCGTACTTATCAGCATTCTCATCACGTTTCTTGTCGTCGTTCTGGTGCTTTACCTGATCAACATGCTGCCGATCGACGGGCGTGCCAAGCAGATCGCCCGCATCATCGTCATCATCATCGGCGTACTGTCGCTGCTGAGATATTTGTCGGTTTTCTAGCGACGACGCAGGAACGAGCGCAACCGGCCGGTGGCCGGTTGCGCTATAGTTTGACGCGCCGCAGCCGCAGAGCGTTGCCGACCACGCTGACAGATGACAACGCCATCGCCGCGGCGGCCATGATCGGTGACAGCAGCAGGCCGAACGCCGGGTACAGGACGCCGGCCGCAATCGGCACGCCGGCCGCGTTGTAGACAAAAGCGAAAAACAGATTCTGCCGGATGTTGTTCATGGTCGCCGCCGACAGCGCGCGCGCCTTGACGATGCCGGTCAGGTCGCCGCCGAGCAGCGTGACGCCGGCGCTTTCAATGGCGACATCGGCGCCCGTGCCCATCGCCAGTCCGACATCGGCTGCGGCGAGCGCCGGCGCGTCGTTGATGCCGTCACCGGCCATGGCGACGACGCGGCCTTCGCGCCGCAGCTTTTCCACCACGGCGCTTTTCTGATCGGGCAGCACCTCGGCCTCGACCTCGCCGATGCCGAGACGTCTGGCGACAGCCAGCGCGGTGGTGCGGTTGTCGCCGGTCAGCATGACGACGCGGATACCGAGCGCCTTCAGCGCGCGCACGGCGTCTGGCGTGCTCGCCTTCACCGGATCGGCGACGGCGATGATGCCGGCAGGCCTGTTGTCGATGGCGACGAAGATGGCGGTGGCGCCATCGGCGCGCAGGCGCTCGGCTTCAGAGGCCAGCGAAGCCGTGTCGACGGTATGCTCCATCAGAAATTTGGCGTTGCCGATCGCCAGCCGCTTTCCTTCGATCACACCGGTGACGCCCTTGCCGGCGGGGGCATCGAAGTCCTGCACCGGCGCGAGATCGATGGCGCGTTCCGTGGCTTCCCGCACGATCGCCGTCGCCAGCGGATGCTCGCTGTTGCGTTCGGCGCTGGCGGCGAGCCGCAGCACCTGCGCCTCATCGAAGCCATCGGCGCAGACGACCGCCACCACCTTGGGCTTGCCTTCGGTCAGCGTGCCGGTTTTGTCGACCACCAGCGTGTCGACCTTTTCCATGCGCTCGAGCGCTTCGGCGTTCTTGATCAGCACGCCGGCCTGCGCGCCGCGGCCGACCCCGACCATGATCGACATCGGCGTCGCCAGTCCGAGGGCGCAGGGGCAGGCGATGATCAGCACGCTGACGGCGGCGACCAGCCCGTAGACAAAGCGCGGCTCGGGCCCGAACGTCGCCCAGGCCAGAAAGGCGACAAGTGCCACTACGATGACCGCCGGCACGAACCAGCCGGACACCCGGTCGGCGAGCCGCTGGATCGGCGCGCGGCTGCGCTGCGCGGTCGCCACCATCTGCACGATCTGCGCCAGCAATGTCTCGCGGCCGACTTTGTCGGCGCGCATGACGAAGCTGCCGGAGGCATTGAGCGTGCCGCCGATGACGCGCGCATCCTTTTCCTTGGTCACCGGCATGGACTCGCCGGTCACCATCGATTCATCGAGCGAGGAGCGGCCTTCGAGCACGACGCCGTCGACCGGCACCTTGTCGCCCGGCCGCACGCGCAGGCGGTCGCCTGGCTTGACGGCGTCGAGCGGGATGTCCTCGTCGCTACCGTCGTCCTTGACGCGGCGCGCGGTCTTGGGCGCCAGATCGAGCAGCGCCTTGATGGCGCCGGAGGTGGCTTCACGGGCGCGTAGTTCGAGCACTTGGCCGAGCAGCACCAGCACGGTGATCATGCTGGCGGCTTCGAAATAGACGGCGACCGCGCCGTCATGGCCGCGGAAGGCCGGCGGGAACAGGCCGGGCGCCATGGTGGCGACGATGCTGTAGAGGTAGGCGACGCCGACGCCCATGGCGATCAGCGTGAACATGTTGAGGTTGCGCGTGAGCAGCGACTGGTAACCGCGCTCGAAGAAGGGCCAGCCCGCCCACAGCACCACCGGCGTGGCGAAAGCGAATTGCAGATCGGCCGACAGCGACGGCGCGATCCAGTTGTGCGCGCCGGCGAAATGTCCGCCCATCTCCAGCACCATCACCGGCAGCGCCAGCAACAGGCCGATCCAGAACCGCCGCGTCATGTCGGCGAGTTCGGGATTGGGGCCGCTGCCGGCGGTGACGGTTTCGGGCTCCAGCGCCATGCCGCAGATCGGGCAGGCGCCGGGGCCCTTCTGTCGGATTTCCGGGTGCATCGGACAGGTGTAGATCGCGCCTTCGATCACCGGCGCCGCTTTGCGCGGGCCGAGGTATTTCTGCGGGTCGGCGGTGAACTTGGTTTTGCAGCCGGCCGAGCAGAAATAATACGTATGGCCACGGTGCTCGGTGCGGTGCTTGGCGGTGGCCGGATCGACCGTCATGCCGCAGACGGGATCGCGTACGGTCGTTCCGCCGGCATGGTGATGGTGGGAATGTTCTTTCACGGAACTTAGATAGGCGAGTTTGGCGGGATTGCGAACCCCAATCCTCTGTCATGGCCGGGCTTGTCCCGGCCATCCCGCTTGGTCGGTGCACCCCTCAGCGGGGTCACCGGGACAAGCCCGGTGACGACAAAAAAGCTAACCGAATTTTTGCCGCGCCAGCCTGGCGCCTTGGCCGAGCGCGGCCAGCTTGGCGGCGGCGACGTCGCGCCGCATCGGCGCCATGCCGCAATTGGTGCAGGCGACGATGCGCTCTTTCGGCACGAACTGCGTGACAGCGCCGATCACCTCGGCGACCTGCTCGGGCGTCTCGATGGCGTCGGTGGCGACGTCGATGACCCCGACCAGCACGTCCTTGCCCTCGAGCAACGACAGCAGCTTCAGCGGTACCCGCGAGTTGATGGCCTCGATCGATACCTGCTTGATGCGGCTCCGGCTCAGCGCCGGAAAGATTTTCTCGTACTGCTTCCACTCATCGCCGAGCGAATTCTTCCAGTCGATGTTGGCCTTGATGCCATAGCCGTAGCATATGTGCACCGCGGTGGTGCAGGTCAGCCCGTCAATGGCGCGGTGCAGCGCCTCGATGCCCCAGCCGGCGACTTCGTCCATGAAGACGTTGAAGGCCGGCTCGTCGAACTGGATGACATCGACGCCCTCGGCTTCGAGCGCGCGCGCCTCGCGGTTCAGCAGATCGGCGAAGGCCATCGCCATCTTGATCTTGTCGCCGTAATGCGCGTCGGCGACGGTGTCGGCGATGGTCATCGGGCCGGGCAGGGTGATCTTGAGCTGGCGCGTGGTGTGGGCGCGGGCAAAGCGCGCCTCGGTGCCGTGCACGCGGCTCTTCAGGGTCAGTGCGCCGTTTACCACCGGCACCATCGCCTTGTAGCGGTCGCCGCGGATGCCCATCTCGACTTTGTTCTGGGTGTCGATGCCGTCGACGAACTCGAGGAAGCCGTGGACGAAATGCTGGCGCGACTGTTCGCCGTCGCCGACGATGTCGATGCCGGCGTCCTCCTGCAGTTTGAGCGCCAGCAAGGTGGCGTCGAGCTTGCCCTGCGCCAGATCGTCGCCGCTGAGCCGCCACTGCGGCCACAGTTTGTCAGGCTCCGCAAGCCATGATGGCTTCGGCAGGCTACCGGCGATGGTCGTTGGAAACATCATAGCGGTTGTTCCGGGCGCGCGACGTGGTCGGGCGGTTGCCAATTATACAGCCAGTCGTAGCGGCCGAGCAGCTTTTCTCCGCTCGTCAGGCGCATGACGGTGTTGCGGACAAAGCCTTCCGGCCCGGTCAGCCCATAGATGCGGGCTTGCTTGCGCGATGCCTTGGCGGCGCGGGCGGCGCGCGTGAGTCGTGCCTTCTCATAATCGCGTAGCGCCTGCACCGGATTGTCCAGATTGTCGCCGAGGCAGGCGGCGACCACGGCCGCGTCCTCGATCGCCATGCCGGCGCCTTGGGCAAGGAAGGGGAGCATGGGATGGGCCGCATCCCCGATCAGGGTCACCGGACCGTCGCCGCCCTTGAAGGGCGCCTTGCGGTCATACAGCGCCCACTTCACCCAGGTGTCGGGGATGGCGATCAGGTCGCGGGCCTTGTCCGACCATGACCAGCGCGCGAAGTGGCGCAGGATCTCCGCGCGGTCGCCCGCGGTTGACCAGCCAGTCTCCTGCCACTTGTCGTGGACGATACCGACGAAATTGATCTGCCGGCCGCCCTTGACCGGGTAGTGCACCAAATGCGCATCGAGACCGAGCCACAGATGCACGAAGGGCTGCTGAAATTCCGCCGGAACATGCTGCGCCGGTACCAGCGCGCGCCATGCGGTACGGTGGGCGAAACGTGGTGCGCGCGGGCGGCGCAATTTGCCGCGGACGCCCGACCAGATGCCGTCGGCGCCGATCAACGCGATGCCGCGCTCGTCGACGACCTGCTGGCCGCGGCGGCCTTGCACGGTGATGCCGTGCGGGTGGGTGGCGAAATCGTCGACGCGGACGCCGAGCTTCAGTGTGATGTCGCGTTGCGCCTGCGCAGCGTTCGCAAGCACGGTCTGCAGATCGCCCCGGTGCAGCGTCAGGAACGGGGCGCCGTAACGGCGCAATGCTTCGCTGCCGAGCGGGATGCGGACAATCTCGCGGCCCGAGCCGCCGTTCATCACCCGGATGGCCTGCGGCGCGGTGACCAATGGCAGCAGACGCTCGCGCAGCCCGAGCGCTTCCAGCACGCGTGTGGCATTGGGTGACAGTTGCAAGCCGGCGCCGGCCTCTTCGAGTTTCGGCGCCTGTTCCAGCACCGTCACCCGCAGGCCGGCGCGCGCCAGCGCCAGTGCTGCCGTCAGACCGGCAATGCCGGCGCCCGCCACAATGACATGACGCTCGGACGCCAAGGCATAAGCTCCAGGATTGGGATCAGGCGGCGGGTGCGGCGAGCGGCAGCGCGCATTCGGCCGGCCGGGCGGCATGAGAATCGAGAGACGGATCGAACCGGTAGAGCGTCGAACAATAGGGGCAGACGATCTCGTTGTCGCCGCCGATGTCGAGAAACACGTGCGGATGGTCGAACGGCGGCGTGGCGCCGACGCACATGAATTCCTTGGCGCCGACCTCGATGACCGGCAGGCCCGGGTCGTTGTGAAAGTGCGGGACGACGTGCCCTGCCATGGATTGTCCTCGTAAAAAGATGCGCAAGCGGCGATTTCGCGCACCATAGCGAGGCGCACCGTGCGTGTCACCGTTCGTAAACCGTCCGCGCTGTAGCATCGGAACTCCGCAGAATCCCGGGCGTTTTCGGTACGGGAGCGGGACGGCTGAAGGCTTGCGGGCCAAGTCGCGATTCCGCCGTGATTCGGGTAAAAGCCAAAGCATGCGAAACGCCGAAGGATTCGCGCCACCGGAGCTGCAGGTCGCGCCTGCGCGCGCCCGGCCGGTCCGCGAGCGGCGTATCGGCCCGGCTTTGGTGGTGGCGGCGCTGCTGACGGCGGTGGCGGTCTACGTCGTGCCGCGCGGTCTGGAAGCGCAACATATTCTGGCCATCGAGGATGACCCGTCGGCGGTCGCCGCGCATTTGCTCGACGGCAATTTTGACGCCGCGCTGGCGCAGCGCGAGATCGAGGCGGCACTGGCCGCCAAGGATCCGGAACTGGCGCAGAGTTTTGTCGACCTGTCGGCGCATCGCCGGGTGCCGCTCGACCCGGCGCTGATCGAGCGGGTCAAGGCTGCGGTCGCTGATGCCGGTTCGGCGCGGGCTGTGACCGAAAGCTTCGCCCTCGGTCTTTTCACCGGTGAGCCCAATGACATGGCCGGTCTTGCCGGTACCGCGCTCGGCGATCTGTTCGTGTTCGGTGACATCCGGGACGCGATCCGCGAAGGCTCGCGGATGGCGACCGGCCAGCCGGTAGACGAGGTGGTCCTTGGGCTTTCCGCCGTCGGTCTGGCGATCACCGCAGGGACCTACGCGACCCTCGGTGCGGGCGCGCCGGCACGAGTCGGTCTGTCGCTGGCCAAGGCGGCGCGCAAGACCGGCCAGCTCAGCGCCGACCTGGCTGCTTCCGTCAGCCGCATGATGCGCGGCGTCGTGGACTGGGGCGGCTTCAAGCAGGCGATTGCGGGCGCGTCGATTGCCCAGCCGCAAGTGGCCCTTCGCGCCGCGCGTGAAACGGTCAAGGTCGAGCGCGCCGGCGGGCTGATGCATCTTGCCCGCGACGTCGGCCGCGTGCAGACGACCGCCGGCACCAAGGCGGCCCTTGACGGTCTGAAGATCGCTGGCTCGCCGCGTCAGATGGCGCGCGTCGCCAAGCTGGCGGAGAAAGAGGGCAGCCGCACCCGCGCTATCTTGAAACTGGTGGGTGGCGGCGCGCTGGCGCTGACGATGTTCACCTTCAACACCAGCCTGTGGCTGCTCGGTGCGCTGTTCACGCTGGTCGGTGTGGTGGCGTCGCTTAAAAGCGCGACCGAACGCGGCACGCAGCGCTTCATCAACTACCGCAAGCGGCGGCGGCAGCGCCGCTATGAAGCTCTGACAGTCCGGGCATAGCCGATTTCGGGCGGTGAAATGTTTTCTACGTTTTGCTGCACGGCACGCGCCCATCCATTCGTTGCTCTCGTTCGCTCGAGCCGATAGGCTGGCCACCAAGAGCAAACAAAAAAGCTCCAAGGGAAACGTCGCTGCCGGTCGAGCGATTGTCGCTGGGCCGGGGTTCGGGAGGCGCACGATCCGCGGCGGCCGCCGAGAGCCGTTCCGGTTCGGTGCCACAGGCAGTGATGACCGAGTCCGCGCAAGCACGGCTGGTGGTCGAAAACGCGTGCCTGCGTTATGGCGCGCTCGACGTTCTGGCGGGTCTCAACCTCACCGTGGGCAGCACCGAGATCGTCAGCATTGTCGGGCCTTCGGGTTGCGGCAAGACCACGCTGCTGCGTTGCGTCGGCGGCTTGAACCAGCTCAACGGCGGCACCATCCACATCGACGGCCAGCGCGTCGAGAAGCCGTTGCCGAGCGTGTCGATGGTGTTCCAGCATTTCGGCCTGTTCCCGTGGAAGAGCCTGTGGAGCAACATCGCCTATGGCTTGAAGCTGCGACACCGGCCGAAGGATGAGATCGCAAGCCGCGTGGCGGAGGCGATCGAACTGGTCGGGCTGAAAGGCTTCGAGCAATCCTATCCCCATCAACTGTCGGGCGGCATGCAGCAACGCGCCGGCCTGGCGCGGGCGCTGGTGATGGAGCCGAAGCTGCTGCTGATGGACGAGCCGTTCTCGGCGATCGATGCGCAGACGCGCGAACAACTGCAGTTCGAGATGCTGCGCATCTGGGACCGCCGGCCGACGGCCATGATGTTCGTCACCCACGCCATCGACGAAGCAGTGCTGATGGGCGATCGCGTCGTGGTGCTGGCCGGCCGGCCCGCTCATGTGCGCGCGGTGCGTGAGGTCAACCTGCCGCGGCCGCGCGACCGCAGCGTGGTGTCGAGCCCGGAATTCATCAAGCTGCGTGAGCAGGTCTGGCACGATTTGTTCGATCAGCCGGGAGGAACACAAGCGCGCGTGCAGTAACGCGTCAAAAGAAGCGCCCGCCAAGGGCGCCGCTATCCAGAGCAACCAGGGAGGATGCCATGCGTAACGTGCATAAACCGCTGTATGGCGCGATGCTCGCGCTGTCGGCAATGATGCTCTCTATCCCGGCCGCGCCGGCGCAGGAGATCAAGTTCGCGGCGTCGGCAATTGGCCGGCCGCCGATCTTCTCGAACACCTTCGTCGATATCGGGCAGGCCGAAGGCTATTGGAAGAAGGCCGGCCTCGATCTGAGCTTCCGCTGGTTCCAGCGCGGCACCGACACGGCCAAGGCCGTCGTGACCGGTGACGTTCAACTCGGCTTCACCGCGACGCCGCCGGCGATCAACCTGATCGCCTCCGGCGCCCCGGTCGTCGTCATCGCCGGCATGCCCAATCAATCCTGGCAGGTGGCATCCGACGATCCGAACGTGAAGGGCTGCAAGGACCTGAAAGGTCAGACCATTGCCGCCGACGGCATCAACAATGCCCGGACGCTGTTCCTGCAATCGTTCCTCGCGAGTTGCGATCTGAAATTGTCGGACGTCAAGATGATCGATCTGGCCAATGCGCCGCTGGTGAAAGCCGGCATCGCGGGGCAGGTGCGCAACGGCATCTGGCATATCGACGAACTGGCGCAGGTCCAGCACAAGGTCGGCGGCAAGTGGAAGGAACTGCCGCTGCCGAAAGACATCTACGCCGGCCTGCATTATGCGGTGATCCTCGCCAGCAAGAAGGCGATCGACGAAAACCGTGAAGGCGTCATCCGCTTTCTCGTGGGCTGGATCCAGACGCAAAAGCTGATGAGCAGCACCCGGCCGGAAGATGTCGCCAAGTTTGCCAAGATCGCGTCCGAAGGCCGCGAGGTCGATCTGGAAGTGGCCACGAACTCGATCGCCGGATTCCAGAAGTTGAATTACTGGGTCAACAACGACGGCCTTCCCGAGAAGCAGTTGATGGCGCAGGTCGACGACCTGGTGAAGGTCGGCGTGATGAAGGCCGAGGCCAAGCCGGACTACAACAAGATCGTCGACAGGTCGCTCTATGCCGAAGCGGCCAAGCGCGTTGCGGCGATGAAGTAACGCGGAATGACGACCGGAAGCGGAGACGACAGGGCAATGCCGGACACGACAAGGTCTTTCGGCGCCCGCGTTGCCCGCTTCCGGACCGTCAACGCCTGGTGGATTCAGATCGCCTGCTACGGCGCCAGCATGGCGCTGCTGGTCGCGGTCTGGGAGGCGCTCGGCAACAGCTTCGGCGTGCTGTTCGTGCCGTTCTCCACGACCGTGGTCCGGCTGTGGGAGTTGTTGCACAGCGGCCCGCTGCTGCCGGCGCTGCTGGTGTCCGGCAAGCTCTATCTGGTGACGCTGACCATCAACATCGTGGTGGGAGTTGGTCTCGGCCTGGCGCTGGCGCGCGTCAGTCTGATCGCCGCGGCCTTCGAGCGCTACATCTTCATTCTTTATGCGACGCCGACCATCGCGCTGGTACCGTTCATCTCGGTGCTGTTCGGCTTCGAATTCGGCCCGCGCGTGCTGGTGGCAGTGCTGATCTCGATTTTCCCGATACTGCTCGGCACCATGGAGGGCGCGCGCAGCATCCCACGCCAGCATCTCGACGTCGCCGCGATCTTCGGCTCGACCGAGCGCCAGCTTTGGCGCGACGTGATCGTGCCTTACGTCACGCCTTACGCGATGTCGGGCATCAAGCAGTCGATCGCCCTGTCGATGGCCGGAACGCTGGTGGCAGAGTTCTTTCTCAATCCTGACGGCGTGGCGGCGGTCCTCCTCCAGGGCACCACCATTGTCGATTCCGGCTGGGTGCTCGCGGTCACCTTGTTCATCGCCATCATCGCGGTGCTGCTGGTCGGCATTGGTGAATTGATCGAACGGTATCTGGTGAAATGGCGCAAAGCATCGGTGGGATAGTGGCCGCGCCCCCGGGCGCCGAACGCGCACCGCGGCGCTGGCTGACGCGCGAGCGTGCGGCGCCCGTCGTCGCCGGCATTGCGATCCTGCTGATCTGGGAAATCGCGGTGCGCAGCCTGCTGCCGAGCTTCGTTGCCACCCCGACCGGCATCGTGCGCGCGATCCCCTCGACCATGGGCACTTGGGCGTTCTGGACGGATGTCGCCGTCACCCTCAGCGCCATCGTCCAAGGTGTGGTGATCGGGTCTGCCGCCGGCATCCTGGTCGGCGTCGCCATGGGCCGGGTGCGCGAGATCGACTGGTTTCTGTCGACCTATATCCGCGCGCTGTATGCGCTGCCGCTGATCGCTTTGGTGCCCCTCGTCATCCTCTGGGTCGGCTATCAGCCGGAGGCGCGGCTGATCATTGTGATCATCTCGGTGTTCCTGCCTGTTGCGGTGACCACCGCCGACGGTACCCGCGCCATTTCCAAGGATTATCTCGACGTCGGCCAGATGTTCGGCGCTCGCACCCACAATGTCTGGTTCGGCATCGCGCTGCCGTCGGCGTTGCCTTTTATCATCGCCGGAATCGAACTCGGCTTCGCCCGCGGCATTACCAACGCCATTGCCGTCGAGGTGCTGGCCAGCGTGCCGGGCATGGGCATGTCGGTGTTCACCAAGTCGAACGAACTCAACGAAAACGCGTCGCTGGTTTACGTGGTGTGCCTGGCGATTTTCGCCGTCAGCGTGCGGGCCTTGATGATCCGCAGCCGGCGCTGGCTGGCCCCGTGGTACAGCCGCTAGCGTTTGCGTCCGGCTCCATTGGCGGTTATGAGCCCGTCTCTGGACGGAGAAGACCGCAATGCCAAGTTTTCATCATGACGGCGTCGAGATCGCTTTTCTCGACGAAGGCGAGGGCGACCCGATCGTGCTGGTGCACGGCTTCGCATCCAACAAAGAGGTGAATTGGGTCAATCCATCGTGGACCCGCACGCTGACGCGGGCCGGGCGGCGGGTGATCGCGCTCGATAACCGCGGTCATGGGCAGTCCGGCAAGCTGTACGACAGCGCCGCCTATCACACCGAGAACATGGCCGGCGATGTGGTCGCGCTGCTCGATCATCTGCAACTGCCGCGCGCAGACGTCATGGGTTATTCGATGGGGGCGCGCATCACGGCATTTGTGGCGCTGAAATATCCCGATCGCGTGCGGTCGGCGATTCTGGGCGGCCTCGGCATTCATCTGGTCGATGGCGTTGGCTTGCCAGTCAGCATCGCCGAGGCGCTTGAAGCGCCGGCGCTGGCGGATGTGACCGATGCGACCGGCCGCACCTTCCGGGCTTTCGCCGAGCAGACGAAATCGGATCGCAAGGCGCTGGCCGCCTGCATCCGCGGTTCGCGGCAAACCCTGACCCGCGCCGAGGTCGGAGGTATCAAGGTGCCAGTATTGATCGCCATCGGCAGCAAGGACGACGTGGCGGGATCGGCCCAAGGTCTGGCCGCCCTTATTCCGAACGCGCAGTGGGTGGATATTCCCGGTCGCGATCATATGCTGGCGGTCGGGGACAAGGTGTTCAAGGAGGCCGCGCTCGATTTCCTTAACCGCGCGGCCTGACGGTCCGGACGTTGCGGTCCTGCGGAGGCTTGGCCCCTGCCATTTTGTGCTAAAAGGACTATCTGAGGGGTCCGAGAGGACTGGAGAAACGATTGATGGCTCAATTTCAGACACGGCCGGCGACGGGCCTCGATACGGTCGACCCGGTCTGGTCGCGCATCCGCGCCGAGGCGGAAGACATCACCCGCCGCGAGCCTGAACTCGCCACCTTCATCTTCGAGACCGTTCTCAACCACGGCTCGCTCGAGGCCGCGGTGGTCCATCGCGTCAGCGAACGGCTCGGCAGCAGTGAGGTCTCCGGCGACCTGATCCGTCAGGCCTTCACCGAAGCCTTGCTGGACGATGCCACGATCGGCGAGGCGTTCCGCGCCGACATTGTCGCCACCGTCGACCGCGATCCGGCCACCACCCGCTTCCTCGAGCCGGTGCTCTATTACAAGGGCTTCCACGCCATCCAGACCCACCGCCTGGCGCACTGGCTGCGCGGCAAGAGCCGCAAGGATTTCGCGCTGTATCTGCAGAGCCGGTCGTCGGCTATCTTCCAGTGCGACATCAATCCGGCGGCCAAGATCGGCCGCGGCATTTTCCTCGATCACGCCACCGGCCTCGTCGTCGGCGAAACCGCTGTGGTCGATGACGACGTTTCAATCCTGCACGACGTCACGCTCGGCGGCACCGGCAAGGAACACGAGGACCGTCACCCGAAAATCCGCCGCGGCGTAATGATCGGCGCTGGCGCCAAGATTCTCGGCAACATCGAGGTCGGCCATTGCTCGCGCATCGCGGCGGGCTCGGTGGTGATCAAGCCAGTCCCCAACAACGTGACGGTGGCCGGCATTCCGGCCAAGGTGGTCGGCGAAGCGGGCTGCCCGGAACCGTCGCGCGCCATGGATCAACTGTACGGCATCATGCTGGACGGCTAGATTTCAGCTCTTCGGTAAGGCTTGCGTGCCCGCGTTCGATCGGGCAACTAGGCGCGACAATCAAGGAGCGGCCCGGTGGACGTAACTGAAGTCAAAAAGCTCGACGCCTATCTCAAGAAGCTGTTCGGCAACAACAATATTCGTGTTGTGCCGAAGGCAGGCGACATTGCCGAGGTGTTTGTCGGTGAGGACGATCTCGGCGAACTGACCGTTGACGACGAGGACGGCGACCGTTCGTTCAATTTCCGCATGGTCATTCAGGTCGGCAGCGATCCGAGCATTCAGCCGATCCCGACGCTCAATGCCTATCTGCGTCTCAAGTTCGAGAACGACAAGATTCGGGTGGTGACGCGGCCGAAGAAGACGGACTCGCTGGAAGCCTATATCGGCGAAGAGTTTCTCGGCGTGCTGTTTCTGGAAAATGAAAAAGGCCGCAAGTCGTATATTTTCGAGCTGCCTATTCTGGATGTCGATCTGGCCGAAGAGGGCGTTCAGCTCTAGCGTTGCGACGGCTGCGACGGTGGATGCAGCCGCGCCACCAAACGGTCTATGCCGTCGGCCACGCCTTTCCAGTCTTTCAGCCATTCCCGCGGAAAGCGGAAGGTGAGGTCGGCGCTGCCGATGCGCCGTTCCAGCAGACACGATCCGGAATTGGTGACGCCCTTTCGCGCGCAGCGCGCCAGGAAGTGTTCGGGTGCCGCCGTCTCATAGGCCAGTTCCTCGCCCTGATACGCCGTGCCATCGCGGAAGGACCGCACCGTGAGGCCTTCGGGGCCGGCGATCGGCTCGGGTGCCCAATAGCGCGGATAGATGGTCGCCAGCCGTTCGGCGAGGGGCAATGTTCCATCGACCACCTGGATGGTCACGAACAGCCGCTCGTTGGGGTCGACCGGTGCGCCGACCGTCGGCTTGCGGGTCGGATCGGGCGGCAGCAGCGACGGCCACAGATACGCGAGATCGATGCGGTCCTGCGTGCCGGGGCGGCGCTGCACCCGCTGACGGATCGCTGCCGGCTCGATGCTGAAGGCGACGTCGCCGACCATCACCGGCACGGACGGCGCGTCGCGCGAAACCGGCGGCTCCGGCCAGCGCGGCCACAGGACGTAGGCGACGAATACCGCGGCCGTCATCGCCGCGGCGGCAAACAACAGCACCGGTGCGGTCAGCGGCCCGGTTCCGGCGCGGCGTTTGCGGGACTGCTGTCGCACCACGGTGGCCATTCTGTCTCCTGACGTCGAATCGTTTGCAGTATGCCATGGCCGGCGCGGCGGCTTTGCGGCGGGATGTGCCGTTTACCATTTGTTAAGGATGTGCTGGCCCGGGCGGCCCCGGCTTGGCATTGATGGCCCGCGTACCGCGTTGAAAGGCCGACATGTCGCCGCAGTCCCTGCAGATGTTTCTCGCGCTTGCGCTCGGTTTTGCCGCTGCCGGGCTGTGCAGTTCGGCGTTCCGGCTCGCCACCAGCCGGCTGCCGACTTTTGCGCTGCTGTCGAGTGGACCGCGTCCCTCCGCGTTCGCCGCGCTGCCGCTGCTGATCGTGTCGGCGCCGTTCCTGATCATGCGCAACACTTTGCTGGGCCAGCGGCAGGAAAACCGCCGCTTCGAGTTCGTGTTCCTGGCCACCTTGATCGCCGGATTCTGGAGCCTGATGTCGGGCACCGTCCTGATGATGACCCTTCAGGCCTGCGGTTTTTTCTCGGCCTGAACCACTTCCAATTCGCCACGTACATTGGTTAGGTCCGGTCTTTAAAGGAGACGGGAATGCCAATTTATGAACTCGACGGACAGGCCCCGGAATTTCCCGGCGCGGATCAATACTGGGTGGCCGAGACCGCCGTGCTGATCGGCCGGGTGCGGCTGAAAGCCGATAGCAGCGTCTGGTTTGGCGCCGTGCTGCGCGGCGATAACGAGTGGATCGAGCTCGGCGAACGCTCGCAGATCCAGGACAATGCCACGCTGCACACCGACCCCGGATTTCCGATGACCATCGGCTCGAACTGTGTGATCGGGCACAACGTGATCCTGCATGGCTGCACCATCGGCGACAATTCGCTGATCGGCATGGGCGCGACCGTGCTCAACGGCGCCAAGATCGGCAATAATTGTCTGGTCGGCGCCGGTGCGCTGGTGACCGAAGGCAAGACGTTTCCGGACAATTCGCTGATCGTCGGTGCGCCGGCGCGCGCGATCCGCACGCTCGATGACAAGGCGCTGGCGATGATCCGCGGCGGCGCCGATGTCTACGTCAAGCGCTCGAAGCAATATGCCAAGAACCTGAAACGGATCGGCTGACGTCCAGTCAGCGGCGCATCGCGCGACATGCGGCGTCCCTGAAATAGGTGCGGCAGGTCCCTGGGGGAGGACCTGCCGCTCGCGAACCCGGTCTGGGGACGGGGAGGGTGGGGACGTGACCGGGAGCGCGAATTCCTGTGTTGCGGTGCTCAGTTCACCGGATCATCAGCGAGCGGAGACCGTGGCCGGCGCGTTGCGCGGTTCGTTCAGCGCGACCCAGACGTTCGGATCGGACTGCGACTGACGCTTGATGAAGCGGTAGCCCGTCTTCTGCCAGGGCAGGACTTCGGTTTCCTGGTTGTCGAGAATGAACTCGCCGCGGTCGGTCTTGACCGTGAGCACGGCGTGACCGTCGCCCTTCTTGTCACGCACCACCGTGATCAGCAGCGCCTCGCGCGGCCAGCCGGCCTGGATCAGCATGCGCCGTTTCAGCAGCACATAGTCTTCGCAGTCGCCCTGGCCGTTGTCCGGGTAGTTCCAGCGTTCGACCACGCCCCACTGCTCCTGGTCGGTGATCGGCTTGATGTTGTCGTTGGCCCATTTGTTGACCTTGACCAGATCGGCCCACGATTTTGCCGTCAGCACGATATCGCGTGGTGCGGTCGGCCTTGTGGCGCATTCCGATTTGTTTTCGATGCAGAACTCGACCCATCCGATCGGAGCGCGCGATGTCTCGCCGACCGAGACGTACAACGCGCGTTCGTTCGGCACAGCGGCCGAATTGCCGAGCGAGGCAGTCCGGTTCTGCGCATTGGCCTCGCCGACCGAGATCGCCAGCGCGGCGATGCCGGCCAGAACCAGCATGCCGCCGGTCCGCGAAATCTGTTTGAAGTCCCTGTCCATCGTTGTGGCCCCTGTCCCGTCTTGTTGGGACCACAATTGCCACGAAGCTTTTGCATCGCCGCTAAGTCTAGCGAGCCAGTTTTAGGCTAATGGAGCTCAAGTTAGAGACGAATACAGTATTACTTGGATTCGAATTCGATTAAAAATGTCACGAATACAATTTGCATAAAATTTTAGACATTAATGGCTTGAATGCAGCAATAGCGCGATTGCGCACTGTTTTATGCGCGGGCGTTTACCTTGCTGGGATTTGGATTTTGCGCCACCCGATGACCGGCCCGGGCCGGAAATGCGGTCGCTCACAGCGCGGGCTGCCGGCAAACTTTAGGAGAGCCGTTTACACACCGGTGACGCTATTCGCCGGTGATGCTCTCTTCCAGGGAGTCGGGATGCGGCAGCCGGGTGAATTCGATGGCGAAGCCGTCTTCGATATGACGGACCACCCGACCCGGGGTCTTGCCGATGGTGACCGCCGAGCCAACGGCCGGCCGCAATTCGGGCGCAATCGAAACCGCCGCGCCCGAGGCGGAAATGTCGATGACGCGGCAGCCGACATTGGTGCCGTTTGGCAGAATGAGCCGCGCGAACGGATTGCGCGGCGCGAAGCGGCCGTGGCGCCGGTCTTCCGGCAGATTGAGGATGTCGCGGTTGGCGAGCCAGGTGAGCTGGGCGGCGAGTTTGTCGCGCTTGCGCACCGTCGCCGAGATCGTCATGGCGAAGCCGTTGTCGAACACGCGCGAAATCGTGCCTTCAAGCCGGCCGAGATGGTCGACATAGGCGATGACCCGTTCGCCCGGCGCGCCCGCAATCGGCGCAATAACGGCCATGCCGCCCGGCGACATGTTGGTCACCTGGCAAGGGAATTCACGGCGATCGGCCAGCATATAGCGCCCAAGCAGGTCCACTTTGACGCGCTGATGCCGCCGCCGTTCTTCAGTGCGCGGCATAATTCTCGGCTGGGTCAAAGGCAGCGCCATGGCAATCGGCATTCTGAGGCGTGATCGCCCGCAGCCAATGAACCTATGGTTCTATTGTTAACAGGAGGTTAGCCGGTGCGTTCGTCCGATGGGGCGTCCCGGCCGCCGCTGTAGACGACAAAACCATGCCGCACCCGGACATCTTCGACCGATGGCACGACAGTCGCCTCGGCCTCCGCCGGCGCTTCTGGCACGATCGACGTCAGACGGCGCCGTCCGGTGGCCTCCTGTCCGATATGACGCAGGGTGCCGAGTTCGAGATCGGCGATCGGCTTCTCGCCAAGCCAATAAGGCGGCGCCAGCGGCGCCATGGCGCCGATGGCCCGGATGCGGGCGTGGCCGGTGTGGGCGAGCGGCAGCAGCAGCAGCTCGAGGTCGAGAGAGTCCCCATCGGCGGTGCGGCCGGTGAGGCCGGCAACGGCGCTAATCTGCTCCTCGAGTACGATGGTGAGCAGGTCCTCGATCTTCGCGACGCTGTCGTCGCTCCATAATGAGGCGAACTCTTCGCCCTTGAGTTCGCGCCCGAACAGCGCGCAAACGCGCGTGCCGGCAAGACGGAACCTGAGCCGATCGACGAAGTCCGCCGCCAGCATCATTGTGTCGCCAAGCGCATGACGGATGTCCGCCGGATCGATCTCCGAGCGGTACGGGGCCGGACGGCTGCCCCGTTGCCGAGTCCAATATGCGAACAACGCCTGTGTCGAAGGGTGCTTCATGGCCGCCACCTGTTCCGTCGCGAGACGGTGCCGGCGTCGTCATGTCCCCGATCGGGACACATGCGCCGGCTTTTCGCCGCGATGCCGTCCACACAGCAGGCGGCGTGCCCGCGGCCGGATTTGCGGGGCGCAATGCGCGTTAGTGTTAAAATCGGCGCGGCCCGGAGCGGCGCGCACGCAGACAGGGCTTGCGGCGGGACCGCGAAGCGGCGTAATTCAGGCCTCCACGGGGTCCCGCCTGGTGAATCGCGAGCCGGCCTTCAACATTCCTTTTATCGTCATGCTGCTGCTGGCGGTGCTGGCGGCGATCCATGGCGTGCGCACGGTGGTGCTGAGCGAAGACCAGGACATCGATATCCTGATTGTGTTCGCCTTTATCCCGGCACGCTACGAAAGCTCGGCCGTGCTCGGCGGCACCTTGCCGGGCGGCCTTGGCGCCGACATCTGGACCTTTGTCACTTATTCACTGCTGCACGCCGACTGGACCCATCTCATCGTCAACTCGGTGTGGATGCTGGCCTTCGGCAGCGCCGTGGCGCGGCGCTTCGGCACCGCGCGGTTCGTGGCGTTCTGGGCCGCGACCGCGGCGGCGGGCGCTGCCTTGCATCTCGCCACCCACGCCGGCGGCCAGGTGCCGATGATTGGTGCCTCGGCATCGATTTCCGGCCTGATGGCGGCGGCGATGCGGTTTGCATTCCAGCATGGCGGCCCGCTCGGATCGCTGGGCAGCACCGACGAGCGCGCATATCGCGTGCCGGCGCTGCCGTTGACCGGCGTGCTCAGCGATCCCCGCGTGCTGATTTTCCTTGCGGTGTGGTTTGGCATCAATTTGTTGTTCGGACTCGGTTCTTTGCCGATTACCGGGAGCGACCAGTCGGTTGCGTGGCAGGCGCATATCGGCGGTTTCCTTGCCGGTCTGCTGTTGTTCTCCTGGTTTGATCCGCCACAGCGTCCAACGCAGTACGAGGAATTCGAACCGCGCGAGGTTTAGCCTACCGCGGCGCAACATGCGCGGCGCAGTTTTACCTTGACGGAACCGCTCCACCGGCGGGATCGTTGGTGAGGACCCGGAATCGCGCGATCACTCCCCGCCGGGCACAGGGAGTCTTGCCATGAACGTCGAAAAAATTCTGACCGTTAAGGGCGACAACGTCATCAGTATTGAGCCGACCGCGAAACTCGTCGACGCTGCGCGTCTCCTGAGCACGCATCGCATCGGCGCGGTGGTTATCGTCGGAGCGGGCGGACGTCTTTCCGGGATTCTGTCCGAGCGCGATATCGTCCGCGCAATTGCCGGGCACGGCGCGGCGGCGCTGGAAATGCCGGTCAGTCAGGAGATGACGCGCAACGTCATGACCTGCGTCGAGACCGATTCCGTTGCCGACATCATGGAAAAGATGACAACCGGAAAATTTCGCCATTTGCCGGTGCTGCGCGATGGCAAAATGATCGGACTGGTGTCGATCGGCGACGTCGTCAAGCATCGTGTCGGCGAAATCGAACGCGAATCCGAGGAAATGCGCGACTACATCCGCACCGCCTGAGTAGCGGCTTCAGAGCGGCTCCTTGCCGCCACCGCCATGGCCGTTCGCAACGTAAGGGTGCGACAGCGCCGCCACCGCTTCGTTGATGCCATCGATTGCCTTTTCGGCCGCTTCGGCGCCAAGCCGGATCGCGTCGTTGGCGCGGTGGAAGTCGAACCATCCGACCGGACCCAGCCGCGGGCTGATCATCACGTCCGGCGGATCGCCGGCCAGCCGCGCGCGGGTGATGCGATCCTGCATGACATTGAACGCCTCGACCATAACGGTGGGTATTCCCGGCCGGTCCCGGCTGCCGAATAACTGCCGGCGCAATGAGCGGTCGCCGCCGAACAGTCCGCGCAGGCCTTGCGACTTCGGCGGTGCGACGTCATCGCTTTCGTCGGGCCCATGATGCGAGATGAGGGTGCCGCGGCCGAACAGATCGGCATTCAGATTGACTGCGATCACCAGCCGCGCGCCGAGGGCGCGCGCCGCCGATACCGGCACCGGATTGACCAGCGCACCATCGACCAGCCAGCGGCCGCCGATCTTCACCGGCGGGAATATTCCCGGCAGCGCATAGGACGCGCGCACCGCGTTCACCAGCCGGCCGTGGGTCAGCCAGATTTCATGGCCCGTATTGAACTCGGTGGCGATGGCTGCAAAGCGCAACGGCAGTTCGTCGATGCGCGTGTCGGCGAGACTGGCTTCCAGGGCCGCGGCAAGCTGGTTGCCGCGAATAAGGCCGGAGCCGGACAGGCTGATGTCGAGATAGCTGAGCACGCCCCGCACCGTCAGGGTGCGCGACCACGTCTCCAGCGCGTCGAGCTGCTGTGCGGCATAGCAGCCGCCGACGACCGCGCCGATCGAGGTGCCGACGATGACGTCCGGCACGATGCCGTGCGCCGACAGCGTCCGCATCACGCCGATATGGGCGAAGCCGCGGGCCGCGCCGCCGCCCAGCGCCAGGCCGATTGTTGGCCGTGTGGCAGCCGGATGCGGTAGTTCGGCGGTGGCATCGGCGGTGCGATCGCCGCCGTGCCGCATGCGCCCGAAGATTCCCTCGAAGACCAAAGCCGTTGCTCCCCAATGCCCGATCATCCCGCCGGGCAGGTCCGCGGACAAGCGCATCAGATCAACATGGTGAAAACGCCAGAGGCGTCTTATACCCAGCCCGTGAGGCAAAGCCTGCGCCCGGCCGATTACGTAATGGTTAAACGCGCCGGCTCTGGCAATTACGATGGCCTGTTCATCGTGAACAGGCTTTCGACCACGGCATATTCGTTATAGCCGCAGCGGGCGATCGGCTTCATGGCGGCGGTGTCGAGGCGGCCATCGACCACAAAGCGGTCGTCGATGTGGACGCCGACCACCTCGCCGAACACGACATGGCAGTCCGCCGGCACGCCGTCGGCGGTTTCCATCGGCACGATCTTCACCAGCCGGCATTCGAGCGCGCAGGGCGAGGCTGCGACGCGGGGCGGCTTGACCAAGCGCGACGGCGCCGGCGCCAAGCCGGCGCGCTCCATTTCGTTGACGCCGCGCGGCAGCGGCGCCGATGTCATGTTCATGGCGTTGCGCAAATCCCAGGTCGCGAGATTGCAGACGAATTCGCGCGTCTGCTCGATGAACGTGACCGAATCCTTGCGACCTTCGCTGGAAAACATCACCAGCGGCGCCTTGGTGCTGCCAATGCCGTTGAAGAACGAGTAGGGCGCCAGATTGATCTCGCCCTCATGGCTCATTGAAGTGATCCAGCCGATCGGCCGCGGCGACACGATCGCCTTGAACGGATCGTGGGGAAGCAGCGAACGATCGCGCGTGGCGGGTTCGTAGAACATCAGGCGTTGCGGCCGGTGTAGCGCGTGACGATATCGGCAAGCTTCGGCCGTTCGCGGTCTTCTGGCGGCCGCGCCGGGCGGCCGATATGGACAAAGCCCGCAATGCGCTCGTGGGCCGCAAGGCCGAGCGCGTCGAGCACCCGCCGGTCGTAGGCGTACCATTCGGTCAGCCAGCTTGCGGCAAAGCCCATGGCATGAGCTGCCTGCACGAGGCTCATGGTGGCGGCGCCGGCCGACATAAGCTGTTCCCATTCCGGGATCTTCGCATGGGGGGCGGCGCGGCTCACCACGGCGATCACCAGCGGCGCGCGCGCCAGCCGGTTGCGCTCGAACGCCAGTTGCTCGGCCGTCGCATCCGGCCGGTCGGCGCTGAATGCTGCGGCGATGGCCTCGCCGGCCGTCAGCCGCGCGTCACCCTCGATGACGATGAAACGCCACGGCGACAGCTTGCCGTGGTCGGGTACCCGCGAGGCGATGGTGAGAAGGGTGTCGATCTCGCTACCGCAAGGTGCGGGGCCGACCAATTCCATCGGCTTGACCGAACGACGGGTCGTCAGCAGTTGCAGTGCGTCGGGCATCTGGACCTCACGGGGTGTGAGATTGCGCCTAGCATGGCGGGTACACCGAGACAAACCAAGCCATGGCTTGAAATCGCCGCGATTTGAGCCGAAAAAGCGAGCGTCATGAGCAGAGCATCCGTCATCGCCGCAGCCCGCGGCCGGCTATGGCCGGCCTTTGCGCTTCTGGCCGTCCTGCTCGCACCGTGGCCTGCTGGCGCGCAGGGGCAGGGCCTTTTCTCCAATACGCCATCCACCGGATTGATTTCGCCCGGGTCCGGGCCGCGCGGCGAAGGATTCAGCCGGGGCGGGTTGCCGGTGGCGCCGTCGCTGACGCCCCTCGTGCCGCCGGAGAGCGCTCCTCAGGCGATGCCGATGGTGCCGGCCGGGCAGGTGGCGCTGGCCTTGTCGGCGCGTTTCGGCCGGGATGGCCCGGTCATCGGTGGCGGCCTTCACTGGCGGGTCTACGCTGCCCGGCGCGATGCCGGCGGCAATTACCGGCTGGTGAAGGAAGAGAAAGTGTTGCCGGCACCGACGCTGGTTCTGCCGGCCGGCAATTACATCGTTCATGTTGGATTCGGGCTGGCCACCGCGGTCCGGCCGGTGACATTGCAGGGCCCGACCGTGCGGCAAGAGTTCGATCTGCCGGCCGGCGGCCTGCGGATGGAGGGACGGGTTGGCGATGTCCGCGTTCCCGCCAGTCAGATTTCATTCGATGTCTACAAAGGCAGTCAGTTCGACGGCGGTGAACGGCGGCCGATCGCCGAACAGGTGGCGACCGGCGCCGTGCTGATGGTGCCGGAGGGCACGTATTACATCGTGTCAAACTACGGCGACGCCAATTCCTCAGTCCGGTCGGATATCCGGGTGCAGGCCGGCAAGCTGACCGACATCACCGTGACGCACCGCGCGGCGGCAATCACGCTCAAGCTGGTCGCCGAGCAGGGCGGCGAGGCGCTCGCCAACACCGCGTGGTCGGTGCTGACGCCCGGCGGCGACGTGATCAAGGAGTCCATCGGCGCATACCCGCGCGTGATTCTCGCCGAAGGCGAATATCGCGCCATTGCCCGGAATGAAGGCAAAGCCTTCGAGCGCGACTTCAAGGTCGTGACCGGCGTCGACGGCGATGTCGAAGTGCGCGCGCAGTAGCGCCGGCGCGCAATAAAACTACGCAATTCCATGCTATTGTCTTCAATTGACCCCAGAACTGGAACTTTTCAGCCTGCCTGATCGTTGGATTCCATATGCTCACGTCACCGATTACGAACGCCAGTGCGTTGGATATTTTCACCAGCCTCGATCCCAAAGCGGTCGCTTTGCTGTTCGATGTGGACGGCACACTGATCGATATCGGTCCATCGCCATTTGAAGTCGACGTCTCCGACGAATTGTTGGCGTCGCTGGTGCGCCTTTATGAATTGACAGAGGGAGCGCTGGCGCTTGTCAGCGGCCGCCCCATCGTCGATCTTGACCGGTTGTTCAGACCGCTGAAGCTGCCAATGATCGGCGGTCACGGCGCCGAGATGCGGTTGCACGACGGCAATGTGTTTTATTCGGCCGGCGATTTGCCCGATGCCATGCGCGGTCTGCTCGCCGAGGTGGCGACGCCGGAGTCGGGTATCGTTGCGGAGAACAAGGGCTACTCCGTGGCGCTGCATTACCGCAAGGCGCCCAAGGAAGCCGAACGCTTGCGCAAGTTGATCGCCTCGGTGCGCGCGGCTTTTCCGCAGGAGGCGACTGAGCTGTTGCTCGGCAAGGCGATGTTCGAGGTCAAGCGCCCGGGTGTCGACAAAGGCTACAGTGTCCGCGAGTTGATGAAACGGCCTCCCTTCGCCGGCCGCACGCCGGTGTTCATCGGCGACGATGTCACCGACGAGTCGGTCTTCAAGGTGCTGCCCGAGCTCCGCGGCATAAGCTTTTCGGTGCGCCGGCATTTCCCCGGTCTCGTTGGCATTTTCGATTCGGCGGAGCAGGTGCGCAGCGCGCTTAAACTGCTGGCGAGCCGCCGGCCGTCCGAGCGCGTTTGATCGCTGGATACACGCGTAAGGTTGTCCGTAATTCCCTTTTCTGGGCGAACAACCCGCTCTGCTGGGCCCCCATGGCAATGGAACTTCGGCCTGCTGCGAACGTTGATACTGGTATCGGGGGCGGTTGAGGCATCAGCGACGTTTTCGTTTGCCGCGTCTGCTTTATCGTTGCAAAATACCAAGCAGAGAAGGCCATGCCGGGGCTAGCGATGGTTGTCGGTTTGTGTCGATTACACCATTATTTTCAGGCGGCTGATCGTGCGCATCATACGACGGTCAGTTGGCGGGCAAGCCAGTCCCGTGCCTATTCTATTTTCCGAATGAATTTGGCGGCTATCCGGCTGTCGCAGGAATGGGGAGTTCGGTTTTGGCCCGGCTTGTCGTAGTTTCAAACCGCGTCGGCGTTCCCGAGAAGGGAGCGCGCGCGGGCGGGCTTGAAGTGTCAATCCGGCCGGCGCTCAAACAGCGCGGCGGCATCTGGTTTGGCTGGAACGGAAAGTTCTCCGAAGGCGATCCGCCGCCCGCCGAGACGGTCGAGCGCGAGAATGTCTCCTACGTCACCGTTGGCCTGCGCCAGGATGACTATGAGGAGTTCTACAACGGTTTTGCCAACCGCGTGCTGTGGCCGATTCTGCATTACCGGCTCGATCTGGCCGAATTCACGCGCCGCGATCTTGGCGGCTACTTTCGCGTGAATGAATTCTTTGCCGCCAACCTCGAAAAATTTCTCAGGCCGGACGACGTCGTCTGGGTGCACGACTATCATCTGATTCCGCTGGCCAAGGCGCTGCGTGAGCGCGGCCACAAGAACAAGATCGGGTTCTTCATCCACATTCCGTTCCCGCCGCCGGAGATCGTCACCGCGCTGCCCAACCACGAACGTCTGATGCCGGCGCTCGGCCATTACGACCTGGTCGGCTTCCAGACCGAAGTCGATGCGACCAATTTTTCCCGTTATTTGGCCAACGAATGCAATCTCAGGCGCATCGACGGCGACAGTTTCGAGTTCGATGGCCGTGCCGTCAAAGTCGGAGTCTTTCCGGTCGGTGTCGAGACCGATGCGTTCTCCCGCCTGGCGCGCCGCGCCATCGAGTCGCCTTTCGTGCGTGACGTGTTGGGCAGTTTGTCCGGCCGCGCCATGATCATCGGCGTCGATCGGCTCGACTACAGCAAGGGCCTGCCGGAGCGCATGGACGCGTTCGAACGCTTCCTCACGATCTTTCCGGAGTGGCACGACAACGTCACATACCTGCAGATCACGCCCTTCAGCCGGTCCGCGATCCCGGAATACGCCGATCTTGGCCGCGCGGTGGGCGAGGCGGTCGGACGCATCAACGGCAACTTCGGCGAGGCGTCTTGGACGCCGCTGCGTTACATCAACAAGGCACACAGCCGGACCGCGCTGGCCGGTCTCTATCGCGCCGCGCGGGTTGGGCTGGTCACGCCGTTGCGCGACGGCATGAACCTGGTCGCCAAGGAATTCATCGCCGCGCAGGATGCGGACGATCCGGGCGTGCTGGTGCTGTCCCGCTTTGCCGGCGCCGCGCGCGAATGCGCTGCCGCGCTGCTGGTCAACCCTTACGATCACGAAGGCGTTGCGTTGGCCATCAATCGCGCGCTGTCGATGCCGCTTGAGGAACGCCGCCAGCGTCATGCGGTCAACTACAAGGCGCTGCTGCACAACGATCTCGGCGACTGGGCCGAGCGCTTCCTCGGGGCGCTGGAGCGGCCGCCGGTGCGCACCAGCGCGCCGCCGCCGATGCGGATCGCCGGCGGCCGGTAGCGTCGGACTACCGTGCCGGTGAACGGCAGATAGGTCACGCCAGCGCTGGATGTGCTGTCCTGCAACGGACCGGCGTATTGGCGCTCCAACTGCATTTCATGCCGAAACCGAGCGAAACCGATGCGACAAGATTGTCGGTGAGGCGCACCGCGCTTTGCAAGGCAAAGCGTTCTCGCCGGCAAAAGTGCCGTAATCGATGCCGAACGCGTACTTCCGGTTCTCCGGCAGGCCGCCGCCGCCCATGGCCATCGCGACGCCGGCATTGGCGCGGTCGACGCAGACCGGACATCCCGGCGGCGACGGCGTTCAACTGCCCGACATTGACGGCGTCGGCTGGAGCAATGCCGGTGGCGATCGCATTGGCAACCGCTGCGCCTGCCGATGGCGCGAGCCAACGTTTAGCCCGTCGCCTTCGCCCGCTTCAGGTCTGGCGGTGTCGCCTCGTCGGTGAGGAGCTTGAGCGCCTCGTCGAGCGGCATCACCTGGCTCTTGTCGGAGCCGAGCCGGCGGATCGAGACCTGACGGGTCTCGGCTTCCTTCTTGCCGACCACCATCATCACCGGCACCTTGGCCAGCGAGTGCTCGCGCACCTTGTAATTGATCTTCTCGTTGCGCAGGTCGCCGTCGGCGCGCAGGCCGAGCTTGCGCGCCGCCGCCACAACTTCAGCCGCGTAATCGTCGGCATCCTGCGTGATGGTGGCGATGATCGCCTGCTTCGGCGCCAGCCACAGCGGCAAGTGTCCGGCAAAGTGCTCAAGCACGACGCCGAGGAAGCGTTCCATCGAGCCGCAGATGGCGCGGTGGATCATCACCGGCGTCTTCCGCGAGCCGTCGGGCGCGATGTAGAAGGCGTCGAACCGTTCCGGCAGGTTGAAATCGACCTGTGTGGTGCCGCACTGCCAGTCGCGGCCGATGGCGTCGCGCAACACGTATTCGAATTTCGGTCCGTAGAAGGCGCCTTCGCCCGGGTTGATCGCGGTCTTGATGCGGCCGCCGCCCTCGGCTTCGATGCGCTTGAGCACGTCCTGCATGATTCCTTCGGCATGATCCCAGGCAGCATCGGAGCCGACGCGCTTTTCCGGTCGCGTCGACAGCTTCACCGTCAGTTCGCCGTCAAAGCCGAAGTCGGCATAGGTCGACAGGATCAACTCGTTGATGGCCAGGCATTCCGCCGCCATCTGTTCTTCGGTGCAGAACACGTGGGCGTCGTCCTGCGTGAAGGCGCGCACGCGCAGCAGGCCGTGCATGGCGCCGGACGGCTCGTAGCGGTGGACGATACCGAATTCCGCCATGCGCAGCGGCAGGTCGCGGTACGACTTCAGGCCGTGCTTGAAGATCTGGATATGGCCGGGGCAGTTCATCGGCTTGATGGCGTAGACGCGCTCGTCCTCGGTGTCGTCGCCGGCGGAGGTTGCCTGGAACATGTTCTCGCGGAACCACTGCCAGTGGCCGGAGGTCTCCCACAGCGCCTTGTCGAGCATCTGCGGCGCATTGACCTCCTGGTAATCGCCCTTCAGGCGGCGTCGCATATAGGCGACGATCTCCTGGAAGATGGTCCAGCCGCCGGCGTGCCAGAACACCGTGCCGGGGCCTTCCTCCTGGAAATGAAACAGGTCCATTTCACGGCCGAGCTTGCGATGGTCGCGCTTCTCGGCCTCTTCCATGTTCTTGAGATAGGTGTCGAGCTCTTCTTGCTTGGCGAAGGCGGTGCCGTAAATGCGCGACAGCATCGGGTTGTTCGAGTCGCCGCGCCAGTAGGCGCCGGCGACGCGCATCAGCTTGAAGGCGCTGCCGATCTTGCCGGTCGACGTCATGTGCGGGCCGCGGCAGAGGTCGAACCAGTCGCCCTGCTTGTAAATCTTCAGCGACTGGTCTTCCGGAATCGCGTCGATCAATTCGACCTTGAAGCTCTCGCCCTTGTCCGCGAACACCTTCTTGGCCTCGTCGCGCGACCAGATTTCCTTGGTGAAGGCTTTGTCCCGCGCGATGATCTCCTTCATCTTCTTTTCGATGACGGGGAGGTCTTCCAGCGTGAACGGCTGGTTGCGGTGGAAATCGTAATAGAAGCCGTTCTCGATGACCGGGCCGATGGTCACCTGGGTGCCCGGCCACAGCGCCTGCACGGCTTCCGCCAGCACGTGGGCGGCGTCGTGACGGATCAGCTCGAGCGCGCGCGGGTCGTCGCGCGACACGAACTCGATCCTGGCGTCGTGCTCGATGGGATCGGCCAGATCGACGACGGTGCCGTCGAGCGCCATGGCCACGGTCCGCTTGGCCAGCGAGGGCGAAATGCCCTTGGCGATATCGAGGCCGGTAATGCCGTTGGGATAGTCCCGACGCGCGCCATCGGGAAAGGTCAGCGCGACCATGTCTTTTCTCCTGTTGCTCACTCCCACGAACGAGCGTGGGTAAGCGGGTTTGGAGGAGGGATATAGCAGCCGGTTCCGCCGACGCAACTACCGCTGCGGGGCGGTTCCGTTGGTCCCGCGCCACCGGGCGTAGCGCCACGGCAGATACCAGTGCGCGCCAGCGGGAGGGGCGGCCGGCACGTAATCCAGCCCGTGCGTGCCCCAAGGGTGGCAACGCGTGATTCGCCCCAGCGTCATCCAGCCACCGGCCCACAGGCCGAACCGGCTGATCGATTCGTCGGCATATTCCGAACAGGTCGGCAGATGGCGGCAGCGCGGCCCGAGCAGCGGCGATAGGCCATAACGATAAAACGCCACGAGTCCGCGCCCAACGAGGCGGGGCATCCGCGTGATTGTGCCGGTTAATGGCCGTAGTTCACGCATCTCGATGCCGGCTGCCCTGAAGTTCCCAAAACGCACATTGCCCAAGTTTCAAACAAGGAAGGCGCTTGATAGCGACTTTTTTACACTAGACCAGAATCTGCGCGGTTATTAAAAATGACACACGGGGGTCATACTCCGCCAAGTTCGAACGACGCGTGGAGACCACGCCGGAAAAAATCGGACGCGGTGGTTTGAGGGGGAAGGATGGTTCGCTCCCTTGGCTTTGCTGTTGCGCTGGCATTTGCCGCGACAGGGACGCTTTGGCCGGTGGCGACGCGGGCGGCCGACCGCACGGCGCCGATGAAATTCGAGCTGCGCCTTCAGGGTTCGGCCGAGGTTTGCGGCGCACAATGCCCGATCCTGATCGCGGCCAGCGGCGCCATCGCCGCGGAAACGCCGCGCGACTTCAGACAGTTCGTCAAAGGCCGCGACATCCGTAACGCTACCGTGGTGTTCGATTCCGATGGCGGTTCGGTGCTCGGCGCGATTGCGCTGGGGCGCGACATCCGCCGGCTCGGTCTGTCGACAACGGTCGGCCGCGTGATCGACATCGTACCGGAAGCCGCGCGGGACAGCGGCAAGGATCAGACCCGGTTCGGCGCGATCGAAACCGTATACGCCACGCTGTCGCCGCGTGCCGATTGCGAATCGATGTGCGCCTTCGTGCTGCTCGGCGGCGTGAAACGCATGGTGCCGCCGGAGGCCCGCGTGCGGGTGCACCAGATCTGGCTCGGCGACCGCCGTGAGGATCCCACCGCTGCCAGTTATTCCGCCGAAGACATGGTGCTGGTGCAGCGCGATATCGGCAAACTCGCGCAGTACACGGTGGAAATGGGGGCCTCCGTCGATCTGCTCGATCTGGCGCTACGGATTCCGCCATGGGAGCCGATGCACGCCATGACGCGCGCGCAGTTGCTTGCCACGGGGCTTGCCACCGGCGAGCCAGGGTTGCCGTCGGCTCCGGCAACGGCGGCGATCACGCCGCGCGCACCCGCAACGGCGGTGCAACCGTCTGCACCGAAGGTGACGAGCGGCACGCAGGCGACGCCCATCAGCGACCGGCGCTGGAGCGTGGTCGAAAGGGGCGGCGTGTCGACGCTGGCGCGGCGGCATCCGCTCACCGTTGAAGGCGAAACCATCGGCAGCTTCGACCTGTCGCTGGCCTGTAGCGCCGATGGCGACAGCTATGATTTCAGCTATGTCGAACGGCGCAAAGGCGCCGCCGACAAGCCGGCCCCGACCGTGCTCTCGTCGGTGACGCTGCGGGTTGGCCGCGCCTTGACGCCACTGAAAGTGGTCGCGTCGGAACGGCGCACGGAAACCGGCGAGTTGGTCTCGTTCGCCAGCGGCCTGTTAGCCGCCCAGGCGGTCGCTGATTTTGCCGGCACCGGGAACCAGGCGATGATCATCCAGACCCAGGCCGATGGCGTCGTGACCGTGATCCGTCTCGGCAATACTGGCGCGCGGCAGGACTTCCCCCAGCTGGCTGTCGGTTGCGACAAGACGCCCGGCGCGCGCGCCGCCGTCCCGACGCGCAACCCCGGCGCCTACGCCGCGGCGCAGTAGCGGTTACGCCGCCTTGGCAAATTCAGCCTGAACGCTCTTTTCATAGGCCAGCAGCTTCTGCACGCTGGGCCGTTGCTCCATGCGATCGAAATGCGCCATGCAGTTGGCGAAGCCCGACAGGTCGAGGTCGAACAGTTTGCCGCGGCGGAACGTCCAGTAGAAATGCGCGTCTGCGGCGGTGAAGTGGTCGAAGAAGAATTCGCGGCCCGCCAGCATGGTGTCGGCAAGCTTGTAGTTTTCGAATAGCGACTCCATCGCCAGCTTGCGCACACTATCCTCGGTGCCTGGAACGTCGCAGATGCGCAGCGGCGCGTTCAGCCGCGTCAGGAACGGGTGAATGCCCGACGAGCACCAGGCAACGATCGAGAGCGCCTGCAGTTCCTGCCACGGATCCCGCGGCATCAGCCTGGCGTCCGGGAAGGTGCGCGCGATCCAGGTCTGGATGGCGGCGTTCTCACTCAGCGTCCGGCCATCGACCACCAGCAGCGGCACTTTATGCTTGGGGTTGATCTTCAGGTATTCGGGCGACTTCTGCTGGCCCTTCTGGAGATTGATATTGCGCACCTCGAACTTGGCGCCGGCTTCCGTGAGCGTGACGAATGGTACAAGCGAGCAGGCGATCGGCGCGTAGTACAGAACGATGTCCATCTCAGTCTCCCAAATCGGCGAGCTAGGTCGCCTTCATGATTCTTCTTAGCTTGCTGGCGAGCGCCTCGCGCGTATAGGGCTTCGGCAGCAGTTCAACGCCGGCATCGAGCCGTCCGCCATGCACGATGGCGTTCTCTGTGTAGCCGGAGGTGAACAGCACCGCCAGCCGCGGCAGCAGGGTCTTCGCCCGGCGCGCCAGTTCGGGGCTGCGTAGCGGTCCCGGCATCACCACATCGGTGAACAGCAGATCGACGGGCGCGCCGCTTTCGATGATGCTGAGCGCGCTCTGGGCATCCTTCGCCTTCAACACCCGGTAGCCAAGGTCCTGCAAGAGCGCGACGGCGGTCTCGCGGACCTGCTCGTCGTCTTCCACCACCAGGATCGACTCGTTGCCGCCGACAACGGCGCCGTCGTCGGCCGGCACGACGGAGTCCTCCGGGAGTGCGGCACGCGGCAGGTAAAGCTTGACCGCGGTACCCTGGCCGGGCTCGCTGTAGATCTTGATGTGACCCTTCGATTGCTTGACGAAGCCATAAACCATCGAGAGTCCGAGCCCCGAACCTTTGCCTTCGGGCTTGGTGCTGAAGAACGGATCGAACACCTTGTCGGCGATATCGGCCGGAATGCCGCAACCGGTGTCGGAGACGGCAAGCATCACATACTGACCGGGCAGGGCTTCCCGATTGTTGCGGACATAATCGTCGTCCAGCGAGGCGTTGCCGGCCTCGATGGTCAGTTTGCCCTTGCCGTCCATGGCGTCGCGGGCGTTGATAGCCAGATTGAGAATGGCGTTTTCCAGGTTGCCCGGGTCGATCAGCGTATTCCAGAGCCCGCCGGCGATGATGGTCTCGATCTCGATTTCCTCGCCAAGAGCGCGGCGCAGCATGTCGTCGATCTGGCGTACCAGCCGGCCGATATTGACGACCTTGGGGGCCAGCGGCTGGCGGCGGCCAAACGACAGCAATTGCGACGCCAGCTTGGCGCCGCGCGACACGCCGGACATGGCGTTCTGGATGCGGCGCTCGGCCTTGTCATTGCCGGCGACATCGCGTCCCAGCAATTGCAGGTTGCCGCTGATCAACTGCAGCAGATTGTTGAAGTCATGGGCAATGCCACCGGTCAGGTTGCCGAGGGCTTCCATCTTCTGGCTTTGCCGCAACGCGTCCTGTGTCCGCAGCAACTCCTCGGACCGCTCCTGCACCCTTTGCTCGAGCGTCTCGTTCAATTGCGCCAGCGCTTCGGCGGTGCGCTTCTGATCTTCGATGTCGGTATTGGTGCCGATCCAGCGGGTGATCTCGCCGGGCCGTCCGTAGATCGGCAAAGCGCGCGCCACATACCAGCGATAGACGCCGTCGGCGCGCCGCAGCCTGAACTCGGCCTGGTAGGGCGTACCCGATGCCAGCGCCGCCGCCCAGCTCTGCGCGGCAGCGGGTATGTCGTCGGGATGCACAATGCGCGCCCAACCCTGACCGTCGAGTTCGCCTGGCTTGGCGCCGCTGTAGAGATAGGTCTGCTCGTTGAACCAGTCGAGCAGGCCGTCGGGCGGCGAGGTCCAGACATGGTTGGGCATGGCCTGGGCGAACGTGCGCAATTGCGCTTCGCTGTCCCGCAATGCCTGTTCGACTTTGACGCGCTCGGAGATATCGGCATTGACGCCGAACCAGGCGGCGATGTCGCCCGCGTCATCGCGGTGGGGAGTGATCCGGGTCAGAAACGGCCGGAAGCTGCCATCGGCGGCCCTGAGCGGGAAGATCATCTCGAACGAACGGCCGGTCGCGATGGAATCGCGCCACTGTTCGAGCACCCGCGGCAGTTCGTCCGGATCGTGAACCGACTGCCAGCCCCAGCCCTCCAGCTCGGACGGGGTCTTGCCTGTATATTCGTACCAGCGACGATTGTACCAGAAAATAGAGCCGTCGGCGCTGGCCATCCAGCACAGCGTGGGAAGGTTGTCGGCCAGGGCCCTGAACTGGGAGTCGTCGATTTGCACGCGCGTCACGAACCTTCGAGTTTGCGGCGGGGAGGTGGTGACGCCCAGCGTTGCGACGCCAGAACGCTGCGCAGACCGGGATGCTACCCTACTCGGCCACCTGCGTCGACTTGCGCCGGGCTTCGATTTCGTCGGCGGCCTTCACCACTGCGTCGAAGGTCAGCAGGGTCGACGCGTGGCGCGCCTTGTAGTCGCGCACAGGCTCGAGCACGGCAATGTCAGCCCATTTTCCGGAGGGGGGCGGGCCGTTCTCCTTCAGCATCTTACGAACGGTGTCGCGCAAGTCGCGGAGTTCGCCGGCGCTGGATCCCACCACATGCCGGGCCATGATCGAGGACGACGCCTGGCCCAGGGCGCAGGCTTTGACGTCATGGGCAAAGTCGGTGACCACCGGACCGTCCATTTTCAGGTCGACGGTCACGGTCGACCCGCACAGTTTGGAGTGGGCGGTGGCGCTGGCGTCGGGGGCGTCCAGCCGGCCCAGACGGGGGATATTGCCTGCCAGATCGAGGATTTTACTATTATAAACGTCGTTTAGCATCGATTTCCGTCCGGTTGCCGGTGATCCGGCGCATTGCCTCGACCGTATAAACGAATATATAGGGGGCATCCTTCCGGCGCGAGGAGGAGTTCTCGCACGCCGGACATGCAGTTACCCTGACGGGTAACGCATGCCCCATATGGGAATGCAGCGTCCCGATTGCGCTCGCTCCGGACTGGCTCCTGGGCGGGTTTGTGACGCGGCCAACCCGGTGACACTCCCGGTTCGTCCGAAAGGGGCGAATACGGGTCGAACGGAGAGACCGTTGATGGACGCCAAGAGCACACCCATGAAGCCGTGGCCGAAGCAGGAGCTGTCCGACCATGTAAGGGCGGCGCCGGAGCCGGTCGCGCCGCGCCCGACGCGCGAGCAGGCGGAAGCCGCCGTGCGCACGCTGCTCGCCTATGCCGGCGACAACCCGGCGCGCGAAGGTCTGCTGGACACCCCGAAGCGGGTGATCGGTGCCTATGAGGAAATCTTTCAGGGCTATCGCGAATCCGCAATCGAGGCGCTCGATCGGACCTTCGGTGAAACCGCCGGCTATGATGACTTCGTGCTGGTCAAGGACATCTCCTTCAATTCGCACTGCGAGCATCACATGATGCCGTTCTTCGGCAAGGCGCATGTCGCCTATATGCCGACCGATCGGGTCGTCGGTCTGTCGAAGCTGGCGCGTCTGGTCGATGTCTACGGCAAGCGGTTGCAGACGCAGGAGCACATGACCTCGCAGATCGCCACCGCGATCGAGGAAGTGCTCAAGCCCCGCGGCGTCGCCGTGATGATCGAGGCCGAGCATATGTGCATGTCGATGCGCGGCGTCACCAAACCGGGCGCGCTGACGGTGACCACCCAGTTCACCGGCGCGTTCCGCGAAGCGGCCGAGCAGGTGCGCTTTATGAACATGCTGCGCGGCGGACGGTAAGCGCGCTGTTGCGGGGAGTGACCTCGCTTGGGGTCATTGCCGGGCTTGGCCCGGCAATCCATGATGGATTGCGCCGTCTATAAGCTTTCGTAAGCCGATCGCCTCGGCGACGCGTCATGGATGCCCGGGTCAAGCCCGGGCATGACGTCAGAAACTGACGCAATCTCGGTGACCTCATGCCTGATACGTCACGATTTGCACTGCGCGGCTCGACCGCTGATATCGAAGAAGGCCTCGCCTTCACGCCGAAGTTCGACGCCGACGGTCTGATCACCGCCGTGGCGACCGACGCCGCGAGCGGCGACGTCCTGATGGTGGCGCACATGAACGCCGAAGCGCTCGCCAAGACCATCGAAAGCGGCGAGGCGTGGTACTTCAGCCGGTCGCGCAAGGCGCTGTGGAAGAAGGGCGAGAGCTCCGGCCATGTCCAGCGCGTGATCGAGCTGCGCACCGACTGCGATCAGGATGCGCTGTGGCTCAAGGTCGAACAGGCCGGTCCCGGCGCCTGTCATACCGGCCGCAGGTCGTGCTTCTATCGCGCGGCCCCGCTCGGCCAGACCGGTGCCGTCCGCCTTGAATTCCGTGAGGGCGACAAGACTTTCGATCCCAATGCGGTCTATCCGGGGCCGGCCAAAGCCTGACGGCTAAGGCTTCACCCGCTCCAGCAGCGCCTTGGCCCGCACCAGATGCGGCCGGTCGTACATCTTGCCGCCGATGCCGACTGCGCCGGCGCCCGGCTGTGCCGCAAACGCGGCGACGACGGCCTTGGCCTTGTCGATCTGCTCCGGCGTCGGCGTGAAGGCGGCATTGATGACCGCCACCTGCGCCGGGTGAATGGCGAGCCGGCCCGTGAAGCCGTCGCGGCGGGCGTCGTCGGTGTCACGACGCAGACCCTCGGTGTTGCGGAAATCGACATAGACCGTCTCGATCGCCGGCACCTTGGCGGCTGCGGCGGCATAAAGGCAGATCGAGCGCGCCAGCCGGTACGGCTCGGTCAACTGGCCGTGTTCGTCGCGGTTGGCCTCGGCGCCGAGTTCGGCCGACAAATCTTCTGGCCCCCAGGTGATGCCGATCAGCCGCGGACTGGAATTGAGATAGTCGCCGGCGGCGAACAGGCCGGCGGCGGATTCGACCGCCTGCGCCAGGATCTTGATCGAGCCCTGGGGGATGCCGGTGAGGGCCTCGCGCGCCGTCAGCTTGGCGTCGAGGTGGGTGACCGTGGCGCCGCCTTCGGCTTTCGGAAACACCACGGCGTCCGGCTGGCCGGCCACGATGGCGTCGAGGTCGGCGTCGGTCATGCCGGTGTCGAAGCCGTTGATGCGCACCAGCAATTTCGGCCGGTTCTGCTGCGGCTGCATGCGCTGGAGGAAGTCGAGACAGGCCACGCGCGCGGCCTCCTTGCGCTCGACGGTGATGGAATCTTCGAGGTCGATGATGACGGCGTCGGCGCCCGAGGCCATCGCCTTGTCGAGTTTGGCGCCGCCGTCGGCGGGAACGAAGAGAAGCGCGCGCATTATTTGCCCCGCATGTTCATGAAGACGTTGCGGTGGCATTCCGCCACCAATGTGCCGTCCTGCTTGAAGGCCTGATGATGGAATTCGACGATGCCGGCGCCGGGGCGCGATTTCGACGCGCGCTTGCTCACCACCTGGGTCGAGCAATGAATGGTGTCGCCCTCGAACAGCGGGTTGGGGAAACGCACGTCGCTCATGCCGAGATTGGCGATGGTGGTGCCGACCGTCATGTCGGAGACCTGAATGCCGATCATCAGCCCGAGCGTGAACAGCGAGTTCATCAGCGGCTGACCAAACTCGGTCTCGGTCTCGCAGAAATGCCGGTCGATGTGCAGCGGCTGCGGGTTCAACGTCATGTTGGAGAACAGCATGTTGTCCATCTGCGTGACGGTGCGGGTGAGGCCGTGCTCGTAGGTCTTGCCGACCTCAAGGTCCTCGAAATACAGCCCGCCGCGTTTGTGCCGCTGGATCGTCTCACTCATCGCTCATCTCCGCTCGAAAGGGCCGCCGTTAACCTGTCGTTTACCATAATTACCCAGTGTGGACAGCGTCCGCCAAGCAGCCGCGTCGCGTCTGGCCCTTAGCAGCCGAGCTAATCCAAGGGCAACCCGATGGCCGTCAATTCAGTCCCCGTCAACTCGGTACCCTTGATCACCGGCGCGATCCAGCAGGCGGCGCGGCAGACCGGCGTCAGCTTCGGCTATCTGCTCGCCACCGCGCAGATCGAATCCAATTTGAACCCGTCGGCGCAGGCGCCGACGTCGTCGGCCCATGGACTCTATCAGTTCATCGAGCAGACCTGGCTCGGCACGCTGAAGGAGGGCGGCGCGGCGCACGGCTATGGCCGTTATGCCGACGCCATCACCCGGCAGCCGGACGGCCGCTACGAGGTCGCCGACCCGGGGCAGCGTGCGGCCATCATGCGCCTGCGCAGCGATCCGGTCGCCAGCGCAATGATGGCCGGCACCTTTGCCCGCAACAACGCCAGCCAGTTGCAGTCCGCCATCGGCCGGATGCCGTCGGAGGGCGAGTTGTACATCGCGCATTTTCTCGGGGCGGAGGGGGCGGGCCGGCTGATCTCGGCTGCTGCCAACCAGCCGACGGCGCGCGCCGCCGACATGTTCCCGCAGGCTGCGGCGGCGAACCAGCGTATTTTTCTCGACAGGAGTGGCCGGCCGCGCAGCGCCAGCGAAGTCTATGCGACGCTGACCGGGCGGTTCGATTTCGCCCGTGCTGCCGGCGCCGCACCGGTGCGCAGCGCGATGCCTGTCGTGGCCTTGCAGCCGCAAGCCGCGCAAGCTGTGGCTGCGCCGGATCCGGCCGCTGTCGCCCGGGCCTATGCGTTGGCGCAGGAGGAGCGCCCGGTGCTGCCCGACACCAAGCCGCTGTTCCAGGCGATGTTCACCGATCGCCTGCGCGGCGGAATTGCGCCGGCCAACGCCGGTGGCATTCCGGCGGCGACCAAGACCGCCGTGGCGTCCAGTGCAGACTCGTCGGTCCGCGGCTTTGGCCTGTTCGGCGACGGCCCGGCCGATTCTGCGCGCCTGTTCAACGGCAAGTTCTGATCGCCGCCGCCCCAACGTCGTTAATACCTGCAAAACATCTATGGTGAACCGTTTGTTAAGTGACATCGGCTAGCCTGACGGTCGGCCGCATGTATGTCGGCTCTTGTTGTAGCGTCGGTAGGGTACATGATTGTTCGTCAGTTCCTTCAATGGATCCGCAACGCCGCGCCCGGCGAGCGGGCCGAAGCCACCTCTGCGCTCGCGCGCGCTTACCTCCATTCAGATTTATCGAGCGACGATCTCGCCGCTGCCGAAGGCGCGATGATCATGCTGCTGGACGATCCGTCGCCGCTGGTACGGCGCGCTTTGGCCGAGGTGTTCGCCTCGTCGCAGAAGGCGCCGCAGGTCGTGATCGATGCCCTGGCCGCCGATCAGCCGGACGTCGCGCTGCCGGTGCTGTCGCGCTCGCCGCTGCTCAACGAAGACGACCTGGTCGATCTGGTTGCGACCGGTCATACCCAGACGCAGATCGCCATCGCCGGCCGGCCGCTCTTGTCACGCTCGTTGGCCGCTGCCATCGCCGAAGTTGGTTCGGCCGAAGCCTGCCTCGAGCTTCTCGAGAATCCCAACGCCACCATTCCGTCATTCTCCGTCGACCGGATCGTCGAACGCTTTGGCCATCTGGCCGCCATCCGCGAGAATCTGACCGAACGCGACGATCTGCCGATGGCGACGCGCCAGGCGCTGCTATCGAAACTCTCCCAGACGCTGGCCGGATTTGTGACGGCCCGGCAGTGGCTTGGCAGCGAACATGCCGAACATGCCGCGCGCGAGGCCTGCGAGAAGGCCACCGTCGCAATGGCGGCCGAGACGCCTTATGAGGAAATCGGCGACCTGATGCGCCATCTTCGCCAGAGCGGCCAACTCACCGCCGGCATGATCCTGCGGGCCTTGCTGTCCGGCAACGTGGTGCTGTTCGAGGAGGCGCTGGCCGAACTGTCCGGCATGCCGCTCGACCGCATCACGGGCTACATTCATGATCGCAATACGTCCGGCTTCCGCGCGCTTTACCTCAAAGCTGGATTGCCGAACTCCGCCTATCCGGCATTCCGCGAAGCGATCGCCGCGATGCGTGAGGGCGTTCTTGTCGGCGAGCACGGCGGCGTGGCCCGGCTCAAGCGCGGGATGGTCGAGCGGGTGCTGGCGCGCTGCGCAGGCGAGCGCGGGCATGACGCTGCCTCGCTGCTGGCGCTGCTGCGGCGGT
>JALHNV010000014.1:0-48159 GCA_022843325.1 Pseudolabrys sp.
GCGTGAAACAGGTCGGCGCCGCGCACCACATGCGTCACGCCTTGCGCCGCATCGTCCACGACGACGGCGAGGTGATAGCTGGTCGGCGTTTCCTTGCGCGCCAGGATGACGTCGCCCCAGGCCGCCGGCTTCGCGGCAATGTCGCCGGTCTCGCCGGACGGCCCCTGCCCGGTTTCGCTCCAGTTCAGATCGCCAACGCGGGCCAGCGCTGCCGCCATATCAAGCCGCAGCGCATAAGGGTCGCCGCGATCGATGCGGCGGGCGCGCTCGGCGGCGGACTTTGTCTTGGCGTCGCCCGGATAAAGCGGCGCGCCGTCGGGATCGCGCGGCCAGTCCGGTCCGCGTTCCGCGACCTGCCGGGCAATCTCGGCGCGGCTTTCGAAACTCGGATAGACCAGCCCCATCGCCTCCAGCCGCGCCAGCGCCCCGCGGTATGTGGCGAAGTGTTCCGACTGGCGGCGGACCGGTTGTTCCCACGCCAGCCCGAGCCAGGCCAAGTCCTCGAGAATTGCCGCCTCGTATTCCGGCCGGCAGCGCGTCGCGTCGATGTCCTCGACCCGCAGCAGCAGCCGCCCGCCGGCCGCAGCCGCCATCCTGGCATTGAGCAACGCCGACAGCGCATGACCGAGATGCAGATAGCCGTTCGGCGACGGCGCGAAGCGGAAAACGGGTGGCATTATTTGTCATTGCCAAGTTTGTTGCGAAACGCCAAATGCATTCTCCGCTCATTCCCGCGCAAGCGGGACCAGTGATTGTAGCCTCGCCTGGGTCGCCGCTTCCGCGGGGACGAGCGGAAGTAAAGTATCGGCGACAAGGAAAGAATGACCCACTTCCTTCATACCGAAGACGACCTCCGGGCCGGCCTCGCGCAACTGATCGCGCGCGATCCGCGGCTGCAGGCCGTTGCCGACAAGGCAGGGGCTGAGTTCACCTTGCGCCGGCGCGACGGCGGCTATGCCGGCCTCTGTGCCATCGTCTGCGGCCAGCAGCTGTCGGTCGCCAGCGCCGCCGCGATCCGCGACCGTCTGTTCGCCGCCTTCGATCCGTTTCACCACGACACCGTGCGGCTGGCGCGCGCCGACAAGCTGAAGCGCCTCGGGCTCTCCAACGCCAAGATCAAGGCGATCAAGGAAATCGGCAAGGCCGTGTCGCGGCAGCACATCGATCTCACCGCCGTCGGCAACATGCCGGCCGACGACGCCCACACCGCGCTGGTGGCGCTGCATGGCGTCGGGCCGTGGACCGCCGATATCTACCTGCTGTTCTGCCTCGGTCACGCCGACGCCTTTCCGGCCGGCGACCTCGCCGTCCAGGAGGCGGCCCGCATCGCCTTCAAGCTGCGGCAGCGGCCGGACGCCAAGGCGCTGGCCAAAATGGCCGAACGCTGGCGGCCGTGGCGCGGTGTGGCGGCGCATCTGCTATGGGCTTACTATCACGCCGTGAAGAAGCGCGACGGCGTACTGGCCGGCGACATCAAGCCTCCCGCGAAAAGGAAATCCGCCAATGGCTGACCTCGACGGACCGCGCCTCGAGCCGACATCCGGCAAGGCGTCGCATCTGGTGGTGTTCCTGCACGGCTACGGCGCCGACGGCAACGACCTCATCGACATCGGACGGGCTTGGGCCGCGCTGCTGCCCAACGCAGCTTTCGTGTCGCCGCACGCGCCGCAGCCCTGCGGCCAGTCGCCGATGGGCCGCGAGTGGTTTCCGCTGACCTTCCGCGATCCGAACGAGCGCTGGACCGGCGTCAACCAGGCGACGCCCGCGCTCGACGCCTTCCTCGACGCCGAACTGAAGCGGCGCAACCTGCCGCCCTCGGCGCTGGCGCTGGTCGGCTTCAGCCAGGGCACCATGATGGCGCTGCACGCCGGGCTGCGCCGCGCTGCCGCCCCCGCCGCGATCGTGGGCTACTCCGGCATGTTCGTGGTGCCGGAGGACATCGATCCCGACGCCTTTGCCGCTGAAGTGCGCAGCAAGCCACCGGTGCTGCTGGTGCATGGCGACGCCGACGAGGTGATCCCGGTGCAGGCGGTTTTCCATGCCGCGCAGGGGCTGGCGGCGTTGGATGTGCCGGCGGAATGGCATATCTCGCCCGGCATCGGCCACGGCATCGACCAGGAAGGCCTGCGCCACGGCGCCGAGTTTCTGGCCCGACAGTTCGCCCGCCGTGCATAGCTGGCCCTTGCGGGTAACGCGCGGCCATGACTTCACAAGCCTGTCACGCTGCCCTATTAGTAGGGGGTGAGCTGCGTTAGAGGCAGCGTTCCTAGGAGGTCAGGAGCGTCACTTGAACGTGCACGTTTCGCCGAGTGGATTTCCCGCGTTGGTGCTCAACGCCGACTTCAGGCCGTTGAGCTATTACCCCTTGTCGCTGTGGTCCTGGCAGGACGCGATCAAGGCGGTCTTCCTTGACCGTGTGAACATCGTCGCCAATTACGACCGCGCGGTGCACAGCCCCAGCTTCGAGATGATGTTGCCGAGCGTGGTGTCGCTCAAGGCCTACGTGAAGCCCTCGACCCATCCCGCCTTCACCCGGTTCAACGTCTTCCTGCGCGACCGCTTTTCCTGCCAGTATTGCGGCGACCGCGACGACCTCACCTTCGACCACATCGTGCCGCGCTCGCGCGGCGGCATCACGTCGTGGGACAACGTGGTGGCGGCCTGCTCGCCATGCAATCTGCGCAAGGGCAGCATGACCACCGAGGAAGCGCGGATGTGGCCGTCACAGGTGCCGTTCCAGCCGACGGTGCATCACCTGCACAAGAACGGCCGGCTCTTCCCGCCCAATTACCTGCACGAGAGCTGGGTCGACTATCTCTATTGGGATACCGAGCTGGAGCCGTAGTGGCGTTTCACGTGAAACAATTCCTATCCGCGCCGCGCGGGTCCGGCGGCTGAAACGGTGCATTGCGGGGATAACACCGCAATCGCTTGACACGACTCGGTCACATACCCCCATATGTAGTTGTCATGGTTCTCTGGACCGCGAGGTCTGGAGCTAAGAGGGAATTCGGTGCGGCCTCCGGGCCTGAGCCGAAGCTGCCCCCGCAACTGTAAGCGGCGAGCCGACGTCCACACTTGAAAGTCACTGGAATCGCACGATTCCGGGAAGACAGGACAGAAGCAGCGACCCGCGAGCCAGGAGACCTGCCGTGACAGACGTAATCGTCCTCGGGCGGGGTGTCCCGGCAGGTCGTGGCTGAACTGTGCGCGGGCGACGCCTGCGCGTGCTTCAACACACCTCTCATTGGCCCCTGCCCCAACACTTCGGGGTCTGCCGCCAATGTCTCTCGCTTCCGATTTTCCGTCCGCCGCCTTGTCCTTGCCGCATCCGGCGCAGCCTGCACCGCGCACCGCCGAGCCGGGCTATCAGGTGATCCGCCGCAACGGCGCGGTGACGCCGTTCGATGGCGGCAAGATCACGGTCGCGCTGACCAAGGCGTTTCTGGCCGTCGAAGGCGGCGCCGCCGCGGCCTCGCGCCGCATTCATGAAACGGTGGACGCGCTCAGCGGCCAGGTCATAACCGCGCTGACGCGGCGCGCCGGCGAAGGACGCACCTTCCACATCGAGGATATCCAGGACCAGGTCGAACTCGCCCTGATGCGCAGCGAGCATCACAAGGTCGCGCGCGCCTATGTGCTGTACCGCGAAGAGCGGGCTCGCGCCCGCGAGGCAGAGAAGTCCGGGGCCAAGCCCGCGGCCGCACCGGCGATGCGACTGAGAACCGCGAGCGGCCGCGACATCGCGCTCGACCTCGACCGCGTCGCCGCCAACGTGGCGGCGGCCTGCGACGGTCTCGCCGATGTCGATCCCGCCGCGGTCATGGCCGAGATCCGGCGCAACATTTATGACGGCATCAGCACCGAGGAACTGGCGCTGGCCAAGATCATGGCGGCGCGCGTGCTGATCGAGGCCGAGCCGAACTACACCTATGTCAGCGCCCGGCTGCTGCTCGACAAATTGTCGGACGAGGCCGGCACTTTTGTGCTCGGCGACGCTGCCGAAGGTGCGGCGCTCGATTACACCGGCTATTTCCCGGCTTACATCAAGCGCGCCATCGACTTGAAGCTGGTCGATCCCGAACTGGCGCGCTTCGATCTCACCAAAATCGCTACCGCCCTCGATCCGTCCCGCGATCGCGCCTTCCAGTTTCTCGGACTGCAGACGCTGTACGACCGTTATCTGATCCACAGCGGCGGCACCCGCATCGAGATGCCGCAGGCGTTCTTCATGCGCGTCGCCATGGGGCTGGCGATCCGCGAGATCGACCGCGAAGACCGCGCCATCGAGTTCTACCGGCTGCTGTCGTCATTCGACTTCATGTCGTCGACGCCGACTTTGTTCAACGCCGGCACGCTGCGGCCGCAACTGTCGTCCTGCTTTCTCACCAGCGTGCCGGACGACCTCGATGGCATCTTCAAATCGGTGAAGGACAACGCCCTGCTGTCGAAATATGCCGGCGGGCTCGGCAACGACTGGACCCGCGTGCGTGGCCTGGGCGCCCACATCAAGGGCACCAACGGCGCCTCGCAGGGCGTGGTGCCGTTCCTGAAGGTCGCCAACGACACCGCCATCGCCGTCAACCAGGGCGGCAAGCGCAAGGGCGCGGTCTGCGCCTATCTGGAAACCTGGCACATCGACATCGAGGAATTTCTCGATCTGCGCAAGAACACCGGCGACGACCGCCGCCGCACCCACGACATGAACACCGCCAACTGGGTGCCGGACCTGTTCATGCAGCGCGTCCGGGAAGACGGACCGTGGACGCTGTTCTCGCCGGACGAGACGCCGGATCTGCACGATCTCTACGGCCCGGCCTTCAAGACCGCCTACGAGACGCATGAAGCGCGCGCCGAGCGCGGCGAATTGACGGTGTTCAAGCAGGTCCGCGCCGTCGACCTGTGGCGGCGCATGCTGACCATGCTGTTCGAGACCGGACATCCGTGGATCACCTTCAAGGACCCCTGCAACATCCGCTCGCCGCAGCAGCATTGCGGCGTGGTGCATTCGTCGAACCTGTGCACCGAGATCACGCTCAACACGTCCGACGACGAGGTCGCGGTCTGCAATCTCGGCTCGGTCAATCTGGTCAACCACGTCACACCCGACGGGCTCGACCGCGACAAGCTGGCGCGCACCGTGGCGACCGCGATGCGCATGCTCGACAATGTTCTGGACGTGAACTTCTACACCATTCCGGAGGCGCGCCGCTCCAACATGCGGCACCGGCCAGTGGGGCTGGGGATCATGGGCTTCCAGGATGCGCTGCATATCCTGCGCATGCCGATGGCCTCGGACGGCGCGGTCACGTTCGCCGACGAAAGCATGGAAGCGATCAGCTACCACGCCATCTCCGCGTCCTGCGATCTGGCGGCGGAACGCGGGCGCTACCCCTCCTTCGACGGGTCGCTGTGGAGCCGCGGCATTCTGCCGATCGACTCCATCGATATGGTGAGCGCGGCGCGCGGCACCTCCGATTTCGACACATCGTCGACACTGGACTGGGCGCAACTGCGCAAGCGCGTCGTCAGCCAGGGCATGCGCAACTCCAACACCATGGCAATCGCGCCCACGGCGACCATCTCCAACATCTGCGGCGTGTCGCAGTCGATCGAGCCGGCCTATCAGAACCTCTACGTCAAATCGAACATGTCCGGCGATTTCACGGTGGTGAACGAGTATCTGGTGCGCGACCTCAAGGCCCGCGGTCTGTGGGACGAGGTGATGATCAGCGACCTCAAATACTTCGACGGCAATGTCGGCGCCATCGATCGCATCCCCGACGACATCAAGGCGCTTTATGCCACCGCCTTCGAGATCGACAGCCGCTGGCTGATCGAATGCGCGGCGCGGCGGCAGAAATGGATCGACCAGGCGCAGTCGCTCAACCTCTATATCGCCGCACCGAACGGCAAGAAGCTCGACCAGCTTTACCAGCTGGCGTGGGAGCGCGGCCTCAAGACCACTTACTATCTGCGCTCGCGCAGCGCTTCGCATGTCGAGAAGTCGACGCTCAAGGGCACCGACGGCAAGCTGAACGCGGTGTCGTCGGCCGTCGCCGCGGCACCTGTCGCCGAAGGCCAGGCGTGCCTGCTCGACGACCCCACCTGCGAAGCCTGCCAGTAATAACCCCTCCGCTCGTCCCCGCGGAAGCGGGGACCCAGAGGCCTGGATTCCCGCATTCGCGGGAATGAGCGGAGTTTGAACACCCCTTGGAACTCAGGATTATCAGAAATGCTCGACTGGTCCGATACCGCGGCGACAACACCAAAGCTCGCCCCGCAACCCGCCGTCGCCGACGACTCCGCCGCAGGCAGCCTCAGTCACGGATTGGGCGCCATCACGCGCGGCGCCGGCCGCGTCAGCGTCGACGAGAAGGCGATGATCAATTGCCGCGCCGACGTCAATCAACTGCTGCCCCTGAAATACCGCTGGGCCTGGGAGAAATACCTGGCCGGCTGCAACAATCACTGGATGCCGACCGAAGTGTCGATGCAGGCCGACATCGCGCTGTGGAAGTCGCGCGATGGCCTGACCGAAGACGAGCGCCGCTCGATCAAGCGCAATCTCGGCTTCTTCGCCGCGTCGGAATCGCTGGTAGCCAACAACATCGTCCTGGCGATCTACCGCCATCTGACCAATCCGGAGTGCCGGCAATATCTGCTGCGGCAGGCCTTCGAGGAGGCCGTCCACACGCATACCTTCCAGTACATCGTGGAGAGCCTCGGCCTGGACGAGGGCGAACTGTTCAACATGTACCGCGAGGTGCCCTCGATCACCGACAAGGCGGCGTGGGCGCTCAAACACACGCAGCACCTCGATGACCCGGACTTCCGCACCGGCACGCTGGAAGCCGACCAGGCGTTCCTGCGCGACCTGATCGCGTTCTATGTCTGCTTCGAAGGCATGTGGTTCTATACCGGCTTCGCGCAGATCCTGTCGCTCGGCCGGCGCAACAAGATGGTCGGCATCGCCGAGCAGTATCAGTACATCCTGCGCGACGAATCGATCCATCTGAACTTCGGCATCGACGTCATCAACCAGATCAAGAACGAGAACCCGCATCTGTGGACGAGGGCGTTCCAGGACGAGGTCCGCGTCATGCTGACGGAAGCCGCCGCGCTCGAGGTGGCCTATGCCCGCGATACCATGCCGCGCGGCTTTCTCGGTCTGAACGCGGCACTGTGCGAGCAGTACATGCGCTTCATCGGCAACCGGCGCGGGGCGCAGATCGGCCTCGGGCCGATATTCCCCGAGACGGAAAATCCTTTTCCCTGGATGTCGGAGGCGATGGACCTGAAGAAGGAAAAGAACTTCTTCGAGACCCGCGTCATCGAGTACCAGAACGGCGGCGCGCTGAGCTGGGACTAGCGCCGGCCGGTCAGTTGTCGATCATATCGCGGACCTTGGTGCCGAGCGCGACCATCGTGAACGGCTTGGCGATCACCTGCATGCCGGGACCGAGCAGGCCGTTGCCGACGGCGGCATTCTCGGCATAGCCGGTGACAAACAGAACCTTCAGCGCGGGCCGTGTCGCCCGCGCTGCGTCGGCGACCTGCCGGCCGTTCATGCCGCCCGGCAAGCCGACATCGGTCACCAGCAGATCGATCCGCCGGTCGGACTGCAGGATCTTCAGTCCCGACGGTCCGTCGGCAGCGGCGAGGACGGCATAGCCGGACTCTTCCAGCACCTCGATCATCAGCATCCGCACCGTGGCGTCGTCGTCGATCACCAGCACGGTTTCGCCCTGGCCCGGATCGACGGCGGCGACGGCCTCCTGCACGTCGCCTTCGCCCTCCGAACCGGCGTAACGTGGCAGATACAGGCATATGGTGGTGCCTTTGCCGAGCTCCGAATAGATCCGCACCTGTCCGCCGGACTGGCGGACGAAACCGTGGATCATCGACAGTCCGAGGCCGGTGCCCTGGCCAAGCGGCTTGGTGGTGAAAAACGGATCGAACGCCTGGGCGATGACGTCCGGCGTCATACCGGTGCCGGTATCGGTCACGCAGAGCGACACATACTGGCCCGGCGGGAGGTCGGCTGCCACCGCCGCCCGATCGTCCAGCCAGCGGTTGGCGGTTTCGATGGTGAGGCGACCGCCGCCCGGCGACATGGCATCGCGGGCGTTGATGCAGAGATTAAGCAGTGCGCTTTCCAATTGCGATTGATCGATCCGCGTCCCCCAAAGGCCGCCGGCGCCGACCACCTCGACCTCGATGGCCGGGCCGACGGTCCGCCGGATCAGGTCTTCCATGCCGGCGATCAGACGGTTGATGTCGGTGGCCTTCGGATCGAGCGTCTGGCGGCGCGAGAATGCCAGCAGCCGCTGCGTCAATGCGGCGGCGCGGCGCGCCGAGCCTTGCGCGGCCGAGATGTAACGCTCCACACCGCTCAGCCGCCCTTGCGCCATGCGGCTCTCGAGCAGCTCGAGGCTGCCGCTGATGCCGGCGAGCAAATTGTTGAAGTCATGGGCGATGCCGCCGGTCAGTTGGCCGATAGCTTCCATTTTTTGCGACTGGCGCAGGGCTTCCTGCGCCTTGGCGAGCTCTGCCTCGGCGGCCTTTTCCTCAGTGATGTCGCGGCCGGTGCAGTAGACCATGCCGTCTTCCGGCACGCCGACCCATGAAATCCAGCGATAGCTGCCGTCCTTGCAGCGGTAGCGGTTGGGAATGCGGATCGCCGGCTCGCCGTGCTGGGTTACTTCAAAACCCTGACGTGTCCGCTCGACATCTTCCGGATGCAACAGCTCGAAGATCGACATGCTCGCCACTTCGTCTTCCGACCAGCCGAGCACAGTTTTCCAAGCCGGATTAGAGGTCTCGAAGTAGCCATCGGCATTCAGGGCCCCCATCAGATCGGGACTCATCTGCCAGGTCAGCCCGCGCGCCTGGGTGCGCTCGATGACCTGACGTTCCAGATCGGCATTGAGTTCGCGCAAACGCGTCTCGCTGGCGCGCAAGGCCGTGGCGGCACGGTGCACTTCGGTGACTTCATAGCCGGCGACAAAGATGCCGGTCACCTCGCCGGCTTCGTTCTGGATCGGTTCGTAGACGAAGTCGAGGTACCGAAGTTCATCGCTGCCGTGCAGCCGCAACTCCATGGCGTGATGCACGATCCGCTCGCCGCTTCCATAGACGCTGTCGAGCATTTCGTAGAAGCCCTGCCCCGCCAGGTCGGGAAAAACCTCGCGGATGGTGCGGCCGATGAAACTGCTCCGGCCCGCGAGCGCGATGTAGGCGGCGTTGACGTATTCGTAGACATGCTCCGGGCCCGACAGAACGCAGACGAACCCCGGCATCTGTTCGAACAACTGGCGCTGCCGCCGCTGCTCGGCGGCGATGCGGCGGTCCGCCAGCACACGGGCGGTGGTCTCCACCACAATGGCGATCACGCCGGCCGCCGCGCCGCTGTCGTCGAGCACCGGCGAGTAGTCCAGATTCATCCAGACCTGCTCGGGGACACCCTTGCGGTGCAGCGTCAGTTCCTGGTCGACATAGGCCAGCGTGCCGCCCGCGAGCCCGACCTTCATGACATTGTCGTTGAAGGCCGCCACCTCCGGCCAACCCTCGCGCACTTTGCTGCCGAGCAGCCGCGGGTGGCGGCCGCCGGCAAATACCGAGTAGGCGTCGTTGTAGATCATGACGCCGTCGGGTCCCCACAGCAGCACGATCGGCACCGTCGAGCGCAGCAGAAAGCCGGTCATGGTCTTGAGGCTTTGCGGCCAGTGCTCCATCCGCCCCAGCGGCGTGGACGACCAGTCGAATGCATAGATGAGCTTCGGCAGTTCGCCGGGGGCCTGCAAAAAGTCGAATGCCGGGAGAGCCGAACTGTCTTGCAATCAATCCCCCGTCGACCCGGGCCGCGCCTCGGCAGCGGGTGTTTTGTTAAAAACGCCCCTAACCACCCTCGATAAGAGCCTGATCCCGGCTCGGTTCCCCGTTTTCGGCATTTTCCCGATTCCGTTTCGCGTTTGTGCCATTAAGTGTGATTCGCCGGCGGCCTTGTATTCGCCGCATTGCCCCTCCATATAGGTCGGGACGGCGACGTCGAGCTTAAGGGCTCCGGCGCCTGCGCGGATCGGAAACGGTTTGCGATGCGGCCGCGAATAGGCAGGTGACGGCGGATGTACCCGCACCTCCCCAGTTCGTGGCCGTTTTCATTTTCAGGGCCCTCCAACTCCCGCCCTGCCTCAATCCTCATCTGATCGGCATCCGCTCCTCGGCCGAGCGCCGCGTGTAGGCCTGCACGCCGCCCCAGAGCGCGACCCCGGCCAGTGCCAGCGACACCAGCACGTTCCAGCCGGGCAGCGAAATGCCGAACAAGCGCCACGCCGCCTCGTCGCAGCGCACCACGGTGACCTTCTGCAACTGGCTCAGCAGGCTGCCGGCGGTCCCGAGACTGTCCACCGCCCCGGCGCATTCCTGCGGGCCGGGCCAGAAGCCCCATTCGACACCGGCGTGATAGGCGCCAAGCCCGGCGTTCCACAGCATCATGCCAGCGATCGCGACGAAACCGACCGTCAGAACCTTGCCCGAGGCGCCATGGCCCGCGCCGAGCCACAATAGCGCCGCGAGAGGCACGCCGGCGTAGAAGGCGTAGCGCTGCTCCAGGCAGAGCGGACACGGCCGCAAGCCCATGCCGTGCTCGAAGAACAGGAAACCGCCGATGGTCAGCAGGCCGACGGTGGCAATGACGATCGAGGCAGCCAGCGCCGGCTCGTCGCGGGCCAGCGTACGGGTTTGGACCATCAGGTCATTCATCGCGTGCTCCAGGCGCCTGCGACCGGCGCCTCGCCAAAGCCTGCCCCTTGGGAAACTGGATGGTGCCCCTGGCCGGAATCGAACCAGCACTCCTTGCGGAACCTGATTTTGAGTCAGGCGCGTCTACCAATTCCGCCACAGGGGCATCTCACGGGCGCTCGTCCTGCGCCGGCCGCGATCATAGAACCGCGCGCCGACGCGTCAATTAGACCCCGGGGGCGCGCCGGTCAACGGGCTTGGATGAACGCTTTCAGGCATGCCGTTGCGGGCCTATGTTAAACCATGACTCACCGAGCCGGAGATCGCCATGAACGAAGAAGCCCTGAACGGATCGATGCGCAAGTTTCTCAAGACCGTCGGCGTCACCTCGCAACGAGAAATCGAAAAGGCCGTCCGCGCCGCAGTCGATGACGGCCGCCTGAAAGGCACGGAAACGTTACCGGCGCAGATGGTGCTGACCATCGCTGGCGTCAGCCTGACGTTCACGATTGAGGGCACCATCGAGTTGGCGTGATCCGATCGGCCTGATGATGCAGTGCAGCACAAGTTTTTGCTAAAATGGCGCCCTGCCACGAAACCTTTCACGCTCGCGTGAATTATCCCGGACGAAAATTGCACAGGGAGATGTGACCATGCGGGCTCTGATTCTGGCCGCCGCTGCGGTGGTTTGTATGTCGTTTGCCGCTCCGGCGCAGGCCGGTATTGCCCAAACCGGTATGTCCGGACTGAAATTGAATGTCGGCGCCGAGACGCTGGTGCAGGAAGCGCAGTACCGTCCCCGCCGGCATTACCGGAGCCACCGCTATCATCGTCGTCACGTCCGCCGCCATCGTCACTGCTGGAACCAGCGGGTGCGCGTGCGTGTTCCGGGTGGCCATTTCGTCTGGCGCACCAGCCGCCGCTGCGGCTGGCGCTAAGATTCGTCACTGACGTCGAAGAGGGCAGCGTTCGCGCTGCCCTCTTTTTTGTGCCGGCTATACGGCCTCGACGCGGCCGAAGACCGATTCCATCTCGCGTCGTACCTTCACCGCGATGTCGTCCGGATCGCTCGCAACGTCGGACCATGTCAGCGCGCTACCCGCGGGAATGTCGCGCAACAGCTTGACGTCATGGGCGAGGCCGAGCGGCAGCAATCCCCCGGCGAGCGAGACATCCGCGGGGGTCTGTTTGCCCCAGACGCAGAAGCCGCCCTCGCCGTCCAGGATTTCGCCGGCTTTCAGCGCGCGCTTGGCCGTTGCCACCACATCGGAGCGGAATCCCGTAGGCGCCCCGGTCGGCTCGTGACGCAGCGCGCAACTCGCGACAGAAATGCCGAGTTCAAGCCCGATCATGTGGATCGGCCGGTACAGCGCGGCGTATTTGCCCCCTGAGTCAGGCAGCATGGCGTATTCTCGAAAGCAGCGGCGGGCGTAATCGGTGTCGCCTTCGATCACCACATAGGTGCCGAGCGCCAGATGATGCGGCACGTCGCGGCCGTCGCGATAGACCGACGACGTCACTTCTGTGACGCCGGCTTTTTCCAATACGCCGCCGTCGTTTCTCGGCTTGCAAATCTCGGCCAGTTCGAAGCGCGTCGCCGGCGGAAAGCTCAAACCGCCTGACTGCGGGACCAATCCGGTGGCGTTGCACACCGCGGTCATCTCGATGCCCGACTTGGTGCCGTCGACGAAGCTGTTGAACATCTTCGGGTTGATCGACGCCCGGTCGGTGATGGCGAGATAACGGTCGAGGATGTCCCACACATTGTCGGGATTGGACTGGTGGTAATGCGGTTCATAGCGCGTGCCCTTGCCGGCGCAGACAACCTTGAAGCCGGCGGCGCGGGCCCAATCGACGTGCTCGCAGATCAGCGCCGGCTGATCGCCCCATGCCAGGCTGTAGACCACGCCGGCTTCGCTCGCACGGCGTGCCAGCAGCGGCCCGGCCACCGCATCGGCTTCGACATTGACCATCACGATGTGCTTGCCGTGCCCGATCGCCGCCAGCGCATGAGCGATACCGGCGCCGGGCACACCGGTCGCCTCGACGATCACCTCGATGCGCGGATCGGCGATCATCGCCATCGCATCGTCGGTGACCAGCGTGGCGCGCGTCGCATACGCATCGTCGAGCGACGCAGCGTCATAACGCGCCGCGGGCCAGCCGGCGGTGTCGAGTTGACGGCGCGCCCGCGCGACGTCGATATCGACGACCACGGCGACGTGCAGGCCGGCAGTCAACCGCGCCTGCGCCAGGAACATGGTGCCGAACTTGCCGGCGCCGATCATGCCCACTGTGACCGGATGGCCGGCCGCCTCACGCTCCAGCAACTTGGAATGAAGATTCAATGGCGTCCGCTCCCGTTGTTCTGATTAAGCGAAACGGACCATAGGGACAGCACGGTGACAAGACGGCGATGCCGCCAGTCCGGCTACTGGCAGAGGGCGCGGGACACGAAGGTCTCGGTCTGACATCCGGGGCCACTGTTGCGACCGGCCATATAGACCTTGGGCGGGCAGACCTCGGCGGTGGTCATGTCGACGCTCTTGCCGGAATTAAAGCCCTGAGACCGGCACAGGGCGGCCGCGGCCGCAACGCAATCGGGAGCGCCGTTCGGTGCATTGCGGCATTTGCTGTGACCCCGGACCACCCGGGTGTTGGGAATGCGCGCGACAGCGTCGGCTGCGCCTTTTGCGCCTTCGACCGTTGTTTTCGCCGCCAGGCCGGCCTCGACGCCGAAGGTTTCGACCTCCCGGCCGGCCCCCTGAACGGTGCTCCCGACGTTGGCCGCCTGTTGTTCAAACCAGCGCTCGATGCGCTGGAACAGGTTCAGCTCTTCGGGCTGCGGCTGCGGACTTCCCTGCTGGGCGAAGGCAATCGCTGGCAGGATGAAAACCGCGCAGAGGCAGGCGGCGAGCACGTAATGACGAAAGCTGATCCGAACAGTGTCCATGGCCGGCTGTTTCCGTCGTGGCGATCGTGCCCCCAGCATCGCGGCAGCGCCTCTCTGGTCTTATCGCCCGAGGGCAGTATTGAGGAACCCCGATTCGCCTAGATCAAGTATAGCGCGGTGGCGATGCCGCCAAACAGAAATAGGGTACCGATCGTCACCCACAATCCAAGGCGCTTTTCGATGATCAACCGGGCGGCCTCGCCATAGCGGTAAAGCAGGAACGCGACCAGGAAGAAGCGCGCACCGCGCGTCAGCAGAGACAGAACGACAAAGAGCGCCAGATTGTAGCCGACGAACCCGGAGGTAATGGTGACCACCTTGAAGGGAAACGGGGTGAAGCCGGCGAACACGATGATCCAGGCGCCCCACTCGGCGTAGGCTTCGCGGAAGTATTCGACCCTGTCGCCGTAGCCGTAAAGCTGGATGACCCAGTTACCGACTGAGTCAAAAAGCAGCGCGCCGATGGCATAACCAGCCACCCCGCCTGCGACAGAAGTCACCGTGCACCAGGCCGCCATCACAAAAGCACGGGCCGGGCGCGCGAGCGCCATCGGAATCAGCATGACGTCGGGCGGAATCGGGAAAAAAGAGCTTTCCGCGAACGATACGAATCCCAAGGTCCACATCGCGTACCGCTTATGCGCGGCGACAATGCACCAGTCGTACAGACGGCGAATAAAAGAAACCGGCGCGGCGGCCTGAATGGTCATGGGATTCTCATTGGCGGGAATAGCGGCAGATCAACGGCGTTTGCGGATGCGCCTGGATTCCAGAGCCACCACTTTGCGCCGCGACGGGGCCTGTACCACATTCTTGGGCAGCTTTTCCGCAATCCCCAGCATCCGCTCCCGCCGGTTCATTTCCGCCCAGACGTCGTCCGGATGGACCCCGGCGTGCACCCAAAGTACGACGAGATTGTAAAGCAGATCGGCGCTTTCCCGGACCACGGCGTCGGGCCGGCCGCTCAGGGCGTCGATGACGACTTCGATCGCCTCTTCGGCCAGCTTTTTCGCCATCTTGTCGCAGCCGGACTGCAACAGCCGGGCGGTCCGCGATTTCGCCGGGTCGGTTCCCCGGGCGGCAATCACGGCGTCGAACAGCCGGGCGACCGAATCAGTCATCCCGGTACGTTATCCCGCTCCGCGTGCAAAACCGGTTAACGAATCGGCAAAGGACGTTGCAAATGCGCCGTTAAGCTTACCCCTCGCCGGTGCGCCTTGCCGGGTCAGCGCCAGTGACGGTGCCGATAGTGGTGCCGGTAGCGATAGCGCGGCGCATAGTAGCCGGACGGGGCACCGTAGTAGCCGTAAGGCCGGCCGTAATAACCGTGATGGTGATAACGGTTGGCGGCCGAGGCAGCGGCGATCGCGCCGAACACACCAAGGACGGCGGCAGCGGCCGCTGCATTGTTGCCGCCGCGGCGGTAGTGACGCCGGCGCGCGCTGAAGTCTGTCGTGGTACCCGCATTGTCTTGCGAGGCTTGCGCCGGGGTTGTCGTTGTCCGGGGCGCGGCCTGCGCGGTCCCGACATTGAAAGAGGTCAAGGTCAGCGCAACTGCGACCGCACCGGCGATGAGATGCTTGGAGCCTGTCTTCATGATCATTCTCCTTGTTGGGGAGATCCTGATCATTCAACGGATGAGACTTACCTTCCCTGCTGCCGGCCCCGGACAACGCGGCTATAGCTTTCGGTGCCGACGCGGCGAGTTGCGGTAGAATTGCCGCTGGAACCGGCACTTTGCCGGGTCCTTAGGCATCGGTGAGATATTGAGCAGTTTCGACCATCGAGAGCCTTGCGCATTTTTGTGGCATGTTCTTTGCTCGTTTTCAGGTTCTAAACTGAGCATTCCGCGCAACATCGAAGCCGCGCAGCCTGGTGCCCCGGCGCAGCGCGGCGGCCATCCATCGAAGGGAAGGAACCCACTATGAGCGTACTCACCCCGGTCCGGCGCCTGCCGGCCGCATTGTTGCTGGCCGCCACGGCCACCGCCTTCGCCAGCGGCGCCGCCTTGGCCCAGACTTCCGTCAAGTTCAGCCTCGACTGGAAATTCGAGGGCCCGGCAGCCCCCTTCGTCGTGGCGATCGACAAAGGCTATTTCAAAGCCGAAGGCCTTGATGTCACCATCGACACCGCCGGCGGATCGCTCGAGCCGATCAACCGCGTCGCGTCCGGCACCTACAACATGGGCTTCGGCGACATCAATTCGCTGATCAAGTTCCGCGACGCCAACCCGGGCACGCCGATCAAGGCCGTGTTCATGTTCTACAACAAGCCGCCCTTCGCTATTGTCGGCCGCAAGAGCCGCGGCATCAGCAAGCCGAAGGATCTTGAAGGCAAAAAGCTCGGCGCCCCTGCTCCGGACGGTGCCTATGCGCAATGGCCGATCTTCACCCAGGCCAACGGTATCGACGCCTCCAAGGTCACGATCGAAAACGTCGGCTTCCCGGTGCGCGAGCCGATGCTGGCCGCCGGCCAGGTCGACGCCATTACCGGCTTCTCGTTCTCGTCCTTCATCAACCTGAAAGACAAGGGCGTACCGGTTGACGACATCAGCGTGCTGCTGATGGCGGACTATGGCGTCAACCTGTACGGCAACGTCGTGATCGTGAATCCGAAATTCGCCGCCGACAATCCGGAGGTGGTCAAGAAATTCCTCAGCGCGCTGGTCAAGGGCATCAAGGAAACCGTGAAGTCGCCATCGACCGCGGTCGATTCCGTGCTCAAGCGCAATGACATCGCCAAGAAGGATGTCGAGCTCGAACGGCTGAACATGGCGCTGCGCGACAATATCGTCACGCCGGAGGTCAAGGCCAACGGTTATGGCGGCATCGTCAACAGCCGCATGGCCAGCGCCATCGACCAGATCGCGCTCACCTACAAGTTCAAGGGTGACAAGCCGAAGCCGGAAGACATCTTCGACGCGTCATTCCTGCCGCCCGCTGCCGACCGCAAGTTCGAATAAGCGGGACCCATGACGGCGTTTGTCGCTCTCGATGGCGTCAGCCATGCTTATGCTGGCGTCAACTCCGCGTTGGCGGTCGACGGCCTGTCGATCTCCGTCGAAAGCGGCGAATTCGCCGCCGTGGTCGGACCGTCCGGCTGCGGCAAGTCCACACTGATGAAGCTCGCCACCGGCCTGCAGTTTCCGCGCGCGGGAACGGTGACGGTGGCGGGCGAGAAGGTGACGGCGCCGGTGAAAATCGCCGGCATGGCGTTCCAGGCGCCGACGTTGCTGCCGTGGCGCACGACGATTGAAAACCTGCTGCTGCCGCTCGAAATCGTGCAGCCCTACCGCGGCGAAATGCGCCGCCGCCGCGCGGAATTCACCGACCGGGCCGAGCGTCTGCTGGCGTCGGTCGGGCTCGAAGGTCAGGGCAGCAAATACCCCTGGGAGCTCTCCGGCGGCATGCAGCAGCGCACGTCGCTCTGCCGCGCCTTGATCCACGAACCGCAACTGCTGATGCTGGACGAGCCGTTCGGCGCGCTCGACGCCTTTACGCGCGAAGAACTGTGGTGCGTGATCCGCGACCTGCAGGCGGCCCGCAAGATCACCGTCGTGCTGGTGACGCACGACCTGCGCGAAGCTGTTTTCCTCGCCGACCGCGTGTTCGTGATGTCGTCGCGGCCGGGCCGCGTCGTCGTCGAGAAGCGCATCGAACTGCCGCGCCCGCGCGACCTCGAGATCACGTTCACGCAGGCATTTCAGGACATTGTCCACGAACTGCGCAGCCATATCGTAAAGGCGCGCCAATGAACCGCGTCGAGACACTCATCAAGCTGTCGCCGTGGTTGTTCACCATCGGCCTGTTCGTGGTCTGGGAAGCCGCGGTTCACATTTTCCAGATCCCGGTATTCTTCCTGCCGCCGCCAAGCGCGATCGCACAGGCCTTCGTCGACTACTCGGGTCCGATCGCGCGCAATTCCTGGATTACGCTGCAAACCACGCTGATCGGCTTCGGCCTCGCCGTCGGTTTCGGTCTGCTGCTCGGTTTGCTGGTCGGCTGGTCGCGCGCGATCTACGCAGGCCTGTACCCGCTGATGATCGGCTTCAACGCGATCCCGAAAGTCGCTCTGGTGCCGATCCTGGTGTTGTGGTTCGGCATCGGCTTCGTCCCGGCGGTGCTGACCGCCTTCCTGATCTCGTTCTTCCCCATCGTTGTGAACGTGGCGACGGGTCTGGCCACCATCGAACCCGAACTCGAAGACGTGTTGAAGGCGCTGGGCGCCAGCAAACTCGACATCATGCGCAAGGTCGGTATCCCGCGCACGCTGCCCTATTTCTTCGGCTCGCTGAAAGTGGCGATCACGCTGGCCTTTGTCGGCTCGGTGATCTCGGAAAGCGTGGCGTCCAACTATGGCATCGGCAATCTGATGCTGCAGGCGCAGGCGCAGTTCCAGGTGCCGCTGATCTTTGCCGGACTGATTGTCCTGGCCGTCGAAGGCATCGCCATGTACGCCGTCATGGCGATGCTGGAGCGCCGCATGACCCGCTGGGCGCAGCGCTCCGGCTTCGCCCAGGCCTAAGGCCGGATCACGCGGCCGAATCGGCTTTCAATGGCGCAGCGATGACGGGCGGCCGGAAAATGATCGCGGCAATGTCGTCGGCCAGTTGTTCATAGGCAGGACGCGCGCCGCCTTCGCGCAGGAAAATGCCGCCATACAGTTCCGGTAGTTTCGGCAGCGGCGCATCGTCCCACGCCGTCAGTTGCCGACTGTCGGCCAGCCAGCGCGTCATCGGCATGATCCCGAGACCGGCCGCGACGGCGCGGTTGAGGCTTTCGATACTCGGACCCGTGAACACGTCCTCCCACTCGAGGCCGGCAGACTTCAACGCCTTCACCGCGGTCTGGTGATAGACGCAAGGCTCGCCGTAGGTCACGAGCGGTATCGGTTTGCTGAAATCGAGACGCAAATCGGGTGCGCGGCACCAGACGATCTCCTTGGCGCAACTCTGCTGCGCATCCGGCGCCGGCGCCGGCGACAGGCCGATGAAGATATCGATCTCGCCGCTGCGCAGTTCACGCGCCATCGGCTCGTAGTAGCCGGTGCGCACCATGAAGCGCACATCGGGCCACCGCCCACGAAACCGCGCCAGAATGTCCGGCAGCACCGAAGCCACATAATCGCTTGAGGTGCCGACCCGGATCACCAGCTCCGGCCGGCCGCTGGCGCCGAGGTGCACGATCTGGTCGTTGATCGACAGCAGACGGCGCGCGTAGCTGACCACCATTTCGCCATGCGCGGTCAAGCTGACGCCTTGGGTGCTGCGGTCAAACAGATCGTCGCCGAGCAGGAATTGCAGCCGCTTGATCTGCGCGCTCACCGCCGGCTGGGTCACGCCGAGCGAGGCAGCAGCTTTGGTAAAACTGCGAAAATCGACGACGGCGACGAGCGCCCTCAAAAGATCGGTGGGTATGTTGGTCATGCCGCCCCTACTCCTATTCGCCGCCATTTATATGCGCACGAACAATACTGGAACATTATACATTAGACCGAGGGGACAACGCTGACAATTTCTGTAGAATAGAAAAATCGTTGAAGTACCAACGATCCCGCCGGAACCGCGCAATACAGCGGCTATTTGATGCGTTCGAGGATGCTGACATAGTTCGCCACTGCGGTTCCGCCCATGTTGAAGATGCCGCCGAGGCGCGCATTCTTCACCTGCAGATCGCCGGCCGTGCCGGTCAGTTGCATCGCCGTCAGCGCGTGCATCGACACGCCGGTGGCGCCGATCGGGTGGCCCTTGGCCTTCAGGCCGCCGGACGGATTGACCGGCAGCTTGCCGTCTTTTTGCGTCCAGCCCTCCTTGATGGCGCGGGCGCCGTCGCCCTCTGCGGTCAGGCCCATCGCTTCGTATTCGATCAGTTCGGCAACTGTGAAGCAGTCATGGGTTTCGACGAGTGACAGATCGCCGAGTGTCAGCCCGGCCTTTCGCAGCGCGCCATGCCAGGCCTGAGCACAGCCTTCGAACTTGAGGATGTCGCGTTTGGACATCGGCAGGAAATCCTGCACGTGCTCGGCGGCACGGAAAGCCACGGCCTTGTTCAGCCTGAGTGCTGTTTCGATGTCGGCCAGCACCACAGCGGCCGCGCCATCGGACACCAACGAGCAGTCGGTGCGCTTGAGCGGACCGGCGACGAACGGGTTCTTCTCGCTCTCGGTGCGGCAGAACTCGAACCCGAGGTCCTTGCGCATCTGCGCGTATGGATTGCCGACGCCGTTCTTGTGATTCTTGGCGGCGATCATTGCCAGCGCATCGGACTGGTCGCCCCATTTCTGGAAATACAGCCCGGCGATCTTGCCGAAGATTCCGGCGAAGCCGCCGTCGATGTCGGCCTCGTCGCGGACATAGGAGGCCTTGAGCAGATTGCGGCCGATCTCTGCGGCCGGCGTGGTGGTCATCTGCTCGACGCCGACCGCCAGCACGATGCGTGCCGCGCGCGCCTCGATCGCCCGGATGCCCTGATGCACGGCGGCCGAACCGGTGGCGCAGGCATTTTCCACCCGGACAGCCCGCTTGAAGCGCAAATCGGGCGAGGCCTGCAGAACAAGAGAGGCGGTAAAATCCTGCGCCGAGAAACCGGCATTGAAATGGCCCAGCACGATCTCGTCGACATCCCTGGCGGCAATTCCGGCATCGGCCAGTGCCTCCCCGGCGACGCGGACGATCAGGCTTTCGACCGTCTCATCGGTCAGCCTGCCGAATGCGGTATGAGCCCAGCCGACAATTGCCGCGGTCATCGCCTCTCTCCGTTGCCGTTCGCAGAACCTGCCGAATTTTGGTCGCATTACGCGTCAATTACTAGGCGGAGTCACCATAGTTTCAATCGGATGGCGTGGCAGCTTTGCCTCTCGCCGAAACCTTGGGTAACCTCGCAGATGCCCATGGAACTCGACCGATTCCCACCCCGACGAACCCGAGCGGACCGCCAACCGTAATGTCCTTTATCCGCCCTCGCTTGCGCGCCCTGATCGCCGGAATTGCCGCCTGCGGGCTGCTGGCACTGGCCGGTCACGGCCGCGCCCAGGCCGAAGCCCTGCTGCTGATCGAGGCCTCGACCGGCAAGGTGCTGCACGCGGAGAACGCCACCTTCCCCTGGTACCCGGCCTCCATCACCAAGGTCATGACCGCCTACGCCACGCTGCGCGCGGTCAAAGAGAAGAAGATCACCCTCGACACCATGCTGACCATGTCGAAGAACGCCGTGGCGCAGCAGCCGGTCAAAATGGGCTTCAAGGTCGGCACCACAATGACGGTCGACAATGCGCTGAAGATGATCATGGTCCGGTCCGCCAATGACGTCTCGGTCGCGATTGCCGAAGGCGTCGGCGGCTCGATCGAGGGCTTCGCCGACATCATGAACGCCAACGCCCGGCGGCTTGGCATGTCGCAAACGCATTTTGTCAATCCAAACGGATTGCCCTCGGAAGGACACGTCTCCTCGGCCCGCGATCTGGGCATTCTGGCGCGCGCGCTGATCCGCGAATTTCCGGAATATGACTACTACTGGAACATCTCGGCCATCCGTCACGGCAATCGGATCATGCGCAACTACAACAGCCTGATCGATCGCTATCCGGGCACCGATGGCATGAAGACCGGTTTCATCTGTGCCTCCGGTTACAACATGGTCGCGTCCGCGACGCGCAATGGCCGGCGGCTGATCGCCGTCGTGCTCGGCTCTTATTCCGGTCTGGTTCGCGCGCAGAAGGCGGCGCAGCTGCTCGAACGCGGCTTCGCCAGCGGCGGCCTGACCTGGCTGACGCCGTCGCTCGGCACAGTCGACGCGCTGGCGCCGATCGATGCGCAGCCGCCGAACTTGCGTGAGGAAATGTGCGGCGGACATCGGCGCAAACCGCCGTCCGAGGACAATCAGGAAGAAGATGTGGTGGCCGATGCCGCCGCGAGCGGCGAAGCCGCATCCGGCCAGGCATTCATGCTCTCAAGCCTGAAGCCGGCGAATGGCAAGTTCGTGCTCGGCCCGCCGGTCGAGACTGCGGCGCCCGTGGTCGTTTTCACCGGCCCGACCAACCAGCCCGACGCGATTGCCGTCACTTCGCCACCGACGCCGAAAAAGAAGCCCGCGACCAAATCGGCAAAGCCGGCCGCCGGCAAAGCGGCCAAGCCAGCCGCTGGTAAATCGGCCAAGCCCGCCGCCAAAAAGCCGGTTGCCGACAAACCCGCGGCAGCCAAGCCCAAGGTCTCGTCGGCCGACCAATGAGCGCAACCGGCGCCAGCGTCAGCCGGCGTGAGCCGCCCACGCCGATCCCGCTGACGGTGCTGACCGGCTTTCTCGGTGCCGGCAAGACCACGCTGCTCAACCGGCTGCTGAAGGATCCGGCGCTCGGCGAGACCGCCGTCATCATCAACGAATTCGGCGACGTCGCGCTCGACCATCTGCTGGTCGAGTATGTCGGCGACAACATGGTGCTGCTGCAATCGGGCTGTCTGTGCTGCACCATGCGCGGCGACCTCGTGGACGCGCTCGAGACGCTGCTGCGCGATCTCGACAACGGGCGCTGCACGTTCCGCCGCGTGCTGCTGGAGACCACGGGGCTGGCCGATCCGGCGCCGGTGCTTCAAACCGCCATGGCGCACCCCTATCTCGTGATGCGCTACCGGCTCGACGGCGTGATCGCCGTGGTCGACGCCGTCAACGGCGAGGCGACGCTCGATGGCCATGCCGAAGCGGTCAAGCAGGCGGCGATGGCCGACCGCATCGTGCTGAGCAAGACAGACATGGCCGACGCAGCGCAGCGCACGGGCATCGCTGCCCGTCTGCATGCACTCAATCCAGCGGCCACCATCCTCGACGCCGCCAATGGCGAAGCCACGGCAGAGCGCCTGCTGAATTGCGGCCTGTACGACCCCAGCCGCAAGATTCCCGACGTCAGGAAATGGCTGGCCGAAGAGGCCTATGCCGATGCCCACCGCCATGACCTCGGGCACGCTCACGCGCATGGTCACGAGCATGTTCATGAGCATGGGCACGATCACCATCACCTCGACCGCAACCGCCACGACGCCCACATCGCCTCGTTCGTGCTCACCGCCGACGCTGCAATCCCGGCCGGCACGCTGGAGATGTTCCTCGAGCTGCTGCGGGCCAATTACGGCGCCAAGCTGTTGCGCATCAAGGGCATCGTGAAGCTGGCGGAAATGCCAGATACGCCCGTTGTCGTTCACGGCGTGCAGCATGTATTCCACCCGACCGCCCGGCTTGAGCGCTGGCCGGACGACGATCACCGCACACGTATTGTCGTCATCACCCGCGACCTGCCCGAGCGCGTTGTGCGCGAGCTGTTCGAGGCCTTCATCGGCATCGCCGCCCCGGATCGCCCGGATCGCGCCGCATTGACCGACAACCCGCTGGTGCCGTTCGGCGGCATCGACCGTTAGCACGCAGCCAAATGCCGCCTTGCGCGGCGCGCCGACTCGACTCATGCTGGATTATCGACCGCCGGCCGCGCCCGGACCATAATCGGCGGCGGAAGGGGAGACGTCATGCAACGGCCGATGGACCGCCCCTGGCTGCAGCATTATCCGCCCGGCGTCGCCCCTGAAATCGATCCGTCCCGATATTCCTCGCTGGTGGCGATGCTGGAAGAGAGCTTCCAGGCCCACCGCGACCGGGCGGCCTTCGTCTGCATGGGCAAGAGCATGACCTATGCCGAGCTTGACGCGGCCTCGACCGCTTTCGCCGCGTGGCTGCAAGGCAAAGGTCTCGAACGCGGCACCCGCGTCGCCATCATGATGCCGAACGTGCTGCAGTATCCGGTGGCGATCGCCGGTATTCTGCGCGCCGGCCTCACAGTGGTGAACGTCAATCCGCTTTACAAACCGCGCGAGCTCGAATTCCAGCTCAACGATGCCGGCGCCGAAGCCATCATCGTGCTGGAGAATTTCGCCTATGTGCTGCAACAGGCGCTGCCGCAAACCCGCGTCAAACATGTTGTCGTCGCCACCATGGGCGACATGCTGGGGACGCTGAAGGGCGCCGTGGTCAATACCGTGGTCCGGCGCATCAAGAAAATGGTGCCGGCCTACAGTCTGCCCCAAGCCACGCGGTTCAATGACGCGCTCGCCGCCGGCCGCAAACGCACACTGACGAAGCCGGACATCGGCCCCGACGACCTTGCCTTCCTGCAATATACCGGCGGCACCACCGGCGTTGCCAAGGGCGCCATGCTGCTGCACCGGAACGTCGTCGCCAACTTGTTGCAGGTGGATGCCTGGCAGCAGCCGATCCTGGCCGCGCCGCCGAAAGTCGATCGCATGATCGTCGTGACGGCGCTGCCGCTCTATCATATCTTCGCGCTGACGGCCTGCTTCCTGTTCAGCGTCCGCAACGGCGGACTGAGCCTGCTGATCCCCAATCCGCGCGACATTCCCGGCCTGATCAAGGAACTGTCGAAGTACAAGGTCAACTCGTTCCCGGCGGTCAACACGCTGTACAACGCGCTGATGCATCATCCCGACTTCGGCAAGCTCGACTGGAGCATGCTGAAATGCGCCATCGGCGGCGGCATGGCGGTGCAGAAGGCGGTCGCCGATGCCTGGTTCAAGGCGACCGGGCGGCCGATCATCGAAGGCTATGGCCTGTCGGAAACATCGCCGCTGCTGACCTGCAATCGCGCCGACACGCCGGAATGGACCGGCACCATCGGACTGCCGGTGTCCTCGACCGACATCGCCATCCGTGACGACAACAACGTCGATGTGCCGATGGGCGAGCGCGGCGAGATCTGCGCGCGCGGGCCGCAAGTGATGCCGGGCTACTGGCAGCGGCCGGAAGAGACGGCACAGGTAATGACCGAGGACGGCTTCTTCCGCACCGGCGACATCGGCACCATGGACGAACAGGGCCGTGTCACCATTGTCGATCGCAAGAAGGACATGATCTCGGTCTCCGGGTTCAAGGTGTTTCCGGCCGAAGTCGAGGAAGTGGCGATGCTGCATGGTGGCATCCTCGAATGCGCCGCCATCGGCGTGCCGGATGGCCACTCTGGCGAAGCGGTCAAACTGTTCGCGGTGAAGAAGGCGGGCGACCTGAGCGAGGTGGACCTGCGCCGCCACATGCTCGGCCAACTTGCCAGCTACAAGGTACCGAAGCACATTGAATTTCGCGACGAACTGCCGAAGACCAATGTCGGCAAGATTTTGCGCCGCGCGTTGCGGGAGGGTGCATGACGACCGACCCAGCCACCGCCATTGTCACGTTCTGGCAGCAGGCCGGCCCGGAAAAGTGGTACAAGAAGGATGCCGCTCTCGATGATGAAATCCGGCAGCGATTTCTGTCTCAATATGAGGCCGCTGCCGCCGGTACGCTGCGTGAGTGGTCACAATCCGCACAGGGAACGCTGGCGCTGCTGATCCTGCTCGACCAGTTTCCGCGCAACATGTTTCGCGGTGAGGCCCGCATGTTCGCCACCGATGAACAGGCCCGCACGCTTGCGGCCGCCGCAATCGTTCGTGGCTTCGATGCCCAAGTGGGCGCGGACATGCGCGGCTTCTTCTACCTGCCGTTCATGCATTCCGAGGACATGGCCGACCAGGAACTGGCGATCAAACTGTACGCGGCAGCGGACGACGCCGGCGGCCTGAAATGGGCTCACCTGCACGCCGACATCATCCGCCGTTTCGGCCGCTTCCCGCATCGAAATGAGGTGCTTGGCCGCACCACCACGCCGGAGGAGCAGGCCTTCCTCGACGGCGGCGGTTTTGCCGGTTGAAATGCGCATGACTGATCTCCATGGCGTCTTTCCCTATCTGGTCTCGCCGATCGACGCGTCCGGCCGCATCCTCACCGACGTGCTGGGACGGCTGTCGTCCGACCTCATCGACGCCGGCGTGCACGGTCTGACGCCGCTCGGCTCGACCGGCGAGTTCGCCTATCTCGATCGTGCGCAGCGCAGCGCCGTCGTGCAGGCCACCATCGAAGCCGCGAACAAGCGTGTCCCGGTGATCGCCGGCGTCGCCGCGACCACTACAGCGGATGCGGTCGACCAGGCAAAGGCGTATCAGGCGTTCGGCGCCGACGGCATCCTCGCCATTCTCGAAGCCTACTTTCCGCTCAAGGACGCGCAGATCGAAGCGTACTTCCGCGCCATCGCCGATGCCGTGGACATTCCGGTGGTGCTCTATACCAACCCGCAATTTCAGCGCAGCGACCTGACCCTCGACGTCATCGCGCGGCTCTCTACGCATCCGCGCATCCGCTACATCAAGGACGCCTCGACCAACACCGGCCGTTTGCTGTCGATCATGAACCGCGCGCCGGACATGAAGGTGTTCTCGGCCTCGGCGCATATCCCGGCCGCGGTGATGCTGATCGGCGGCGTCGGCTGGATGGCCGGCCCCGCCTGCATCGTACCGCGCCAGAGCGTGCGGCTGTACGATCTTTGCCGCGCCGGACGATGGCCGGAGGCCATGACGTTGCAACGCGAGCTGTGGCGCATCAACGAGGCCTTCGCCCGCTTCAATCTGGCGGCCTGCATCAAGGCCGGTCTGGCGATCCAGGGCTACGCGGTCGGCGATCCGGTGCCACCCCAGGCCGCGCTCAGCGCCGAGGACCGCCAGGCGGTCGAGGCCATTTTGGACCAAGTCGCCGGCCTTTAAAGCCTCTGAATTTGCAGAGGAATCTCTCGGCCCAACCGATTCTTAAGGCTTCCTTGCTAAACGAGCCGGATGGCTTTGCCGTCGCCTGCAACCCAGGCGCCGCCCGTGGTTCCGGTCGGCGCCGAGCCCGCCGCCGCGGCATCGCCGCCCGCGGGCCTGTTTGCACGCCTGAAGGCCAAACTCGCCGAACGCAGCGACTCGCGGCTGGCGCAATTGGTCGCCGGCAAGGTGTTCGCCATGCGCGTCGCCAACGCGGTGCTGGCGCTGGTGACGCAGGTGCTGCTGGCACGCTGGATGGGCGCGTTCGAGTTCGGCATCTACGTCTATGTCTGGACCTGGGTGCTGATGATCGGCGCCCTATCCGACCTCGGCCTGTCCACCGCGGCGCGGCGCTTCATTCCGGAATACACTGAGTTCAAGGCGTTCGAACAGCTGCGCGGCTTTCTCAGCGGCAGCCGCTGGCTGTCCTTCGCCATCGCCACCGGCATCGGCGGCGCGGGCGCGCTTGTCGTCGCCGTGCTCGATCCCTGGCTCGACCAATATGTCGTGATCCCGCTGTACCTGGCCTGCGCCATCGTGCCGATCTACGGCCTGGTGCAGACGCAAGCCGGCATCGCGCAGTCTTATGACTGGCCCAATCTGGCGCTGATGCCGTTCTACATCATCCGCCAGTTCGCGCTCGCCGCCGTGATGGGCGCCGCTTACATGCTCGGCGCGCCGACCGATGCGGTGACGGTGATGATCGTCGCTATCGTCACCACATGGGCGGTAACGCTCGGCCAGATGGTCGTGCTCAACCGCCGCCTGAAGCAGAAGGTCGCGCCCGGCCCGAAGATTTACGAGCCGAAGCTCTGGCTGGCGACCTCGCTGCCGATCTTCATGGTCGAAGGCTTCTATCTTCTGCTCACCTATACCGACATCCTGCTGCTGCAGCACTTCCGCACGCCGGAGGAAGTCGCGCATTACTATGCAGCGGCGCGGCTGCTGGCGATCGTGGCCTTCGTCTATTTCGCCATCGCCGGCGCCACCACGCACAAGTTCACGCAGTATCACGTCTCCGGCGACAAGGAGCGGCTGGCGACGTTCTTTGCCGAGACCATCAAATGGACGTTCTGGCCGTCGCTGCTGGTTTGCGCCTTCATTCTCGCCTTCGGCCGGCCGCTGCTGGCGCTGTTCGGCGAGAACTTCGTCGCCGCGTACGATGTCATGTTCATTCTTGCCATCGGCATGATGGCGCGCGCCGCGGTCGGTCCGGCCGAACGACTTCTGAACATGCTCGGCGAGCGCAAGCAGTGCGCCTCGGTCTATGCCCTTGCCTTCGTCATCAATCTGGCGGTCGGCGTTATTCTGATCCCGCTCATCGGCATCGAAGGCGCGGCGGTGTCGACATCGGTGGCGCTGATCGCGGAGTCGATCATGCTGTATCGCCTCGCCAAACGCCGCCTCGGCTTCCACGTGTTCATCATGGGCGGCGCCTCGACGTCACCCTGAGGTGCGCGCCGCAGGCGCGCCTCGAAGGGTGACAGCACAGGCCGTTCATCCTTCGAGGCTCGCTTCGCTCGCACCTCAGGATGACGGATCACACCTTCTCCCGCAACAGCCGCCGGATCACCTTGCCGGTGGTCGTCATCGGCATGGCCTCGATGAAGGCCACCTCGCGCGGATATTCGTGGGCCGACAGCCGGGTTCGGACAAAGCCCTGAATTTCGGCCGCCAGTTGATCGGACGCGGCGAAGTCCTGCTTCAGCACGATGAAGGCCTTGACGATCTCGGTGCGCAGCGCGTCGGGCTTGCCGACGGCCGCAGCGAGCGCCACCGCCGGGTGCTGGATCAGGCAGTCCTCGATCTCGCCGGGGCCGATGCGAAAGCCCGATGACGTGATGACGTCGTCGTCACGGCCGACGAAACTGACATAGCCGTCGTCGTCCATCACGCCCTGGTCGCCGGTGGTCATCCAGTCGCCGATGAACTTGTCGCGCGTGGCGTCGGGCTTGCCCCAGTACTCCAGGAACATCACCGGGTCGGGCCGTTTCACAGCGATCTGGCCGACCTCGCCCGCCCTGACCGGCTGGCCGTCGGCGTCGATCACCGCCACGACATGGCCAGGCACCGCCTTGCCGATGGCGCCCGGCCGCAACAGCCCGAGCTGGGCGCATGAGCCGAGCACCAGGTTGCACTCGGTCTGGCCATAGAACTCGTTGATGGACAGCCCGAACGCCGCCTTGCCCCATTCCAGCGCCTCGACCCCGAGCGACTCGCCGCCCGATGCCACCGTGCGCAGCTTGAAATCGTAGCGTCCCCGCGGACTTTTGGCCGCGCGCATCATGCGGAGCGCCGTTGGTGGAATGAACGCATTGCGCACGCCGGTGTTCGCCATCAAGGCAAAGGCGTCGTCCGGATCGAACTTGTCGAACCGGCGCGCGATCACCGGAACGCCGTGGTGCAGACTGGGCAGTAGCACGTCGAGGAGGCCTCCGGCCCAGGCCCAGTCGGCCGGCGTCCAATAGCTGTCGCCTGGTTGCGGAAACGGATGATGCGGCAGTTCGACGCCCGGCATGTGGCCGAGCAGCACGCGGTGCGCATGCAGCGCCCCCTTCGGCTGCCCCGTGGTGCCCGATGTATAGATCATCATCGACGGATCATCAGCCGCGGTATCGACGGGCGTGAAATCGGGCGAGGCGCGCGCCAGCAGATCGCCGAAGCCGAGCGCGCCATCGGCTTCGCCGTCGATCGACAGCACGCAGGTCAGGTCCGGTGCCCGCGCGCGAATGCCGTCGAGCTTGGCGAGTCCCTGGGCGTTGGTCAGAAGCGCCTTGGCGCCGGAATTCTGCAGGCGGTAGGACAGCGCGTCCGGCCCGAACAGAACGGCCACCGGCAGCGCGATGGCGGCAAGCTTGTAGATGGCGACATGCGCGGCCACGACTTCGGGCGCCTGCGGCAGGAAGATCGCCACCCGGTCGCCGCGCGTGACGCCATGCGCGCGCAGCACATTGGCCAGCCGGTTCGAGGTCTCACGCAGCCAGCCGAAGCTAATCGCCTCGTCGCGGCCGTCCGCATGCAGATGGCGGATGGCAAGCCGGCCTGGATCGCGCGCCGCCCAGCGATCGCAAATGTCGACGCCAATGTTGTAGCGCGCCGGAATATTCCAGCGGAATTGGCGATAAAGCTGGTCGTAGTCGCGCACGTCATCCGGCATCGGCCGGCACGCTAGTGCGAAGCGGAGCAACCGTCTAGGCTTGCGACCGGTCAGCCTTGTTCGGGAAAACCACCATGTCCGTCTCGATGTATCAGATCTCGGTGCCGCCTCTGGTGCGGGGCCTCGGCATCCTCTCAACGCTGCTGCGCAAGGGCGAAGCCCATGCCGATGCGGGCTCCCTGCTCGAGGCGCGGCTGGCGCCCGACATGATGACGATGGCCGGTCAGGTGCAGCGCGCCAGCGATACCGCCAAAGGCTGCGCTGCGCGACTGGCGGGCATCGACGCGCCGGCCATGCCCGACACCGAGGTGACCTTCGCCGACCTGCAGGCGCGCCTGGCCCGGACCGTCGAATTTTTGCAGAGCGTCAAACGCGAGCAGATCGACGGCAGCGAAGCCAAACCGATCAGTTTCAAGGCCGGACCCAATGTCTTGAACTTCACCGGCGAGAGCTACGTACTGACATTCGTACTGCCGAATTTCTATTTTCATGTCACCACGGCCTACGCGATTTTGCGTCACAAGGGCGTGGCGCTCGGCAAGCTGGATTACCTCGGGCCGCGTTCGTAATCGCGCAGCCGGGCTGGCCGATCACACACCTTGGGATTGTATCAAGAGCCGGCGCGCCGGTCGTCCGGCTCGGCAAGAATGAGCGCCCAGTACACTTTGTACTTCGACGACGGCGTATAGACCGCGGCGATGCCCATGCGGGTCGCGCCCTTCAGCAACATGTTGGTGCGGTGCGACGGCGAGTCGCGCCAGCCTGAGAAGGCTTCCGCCAGCGTGTGATAGCCGGCGCCGATGTTCTCCGCCGCGGTCTTGGCATCATAGCCCGCCGCCTTGAGCCGCGCATTGAACGGCCGGCCGGCGGCGTGATCGAGCTTGTCGCGCTTGGCCATGATCTCGGCCTGCTGGGTGGCGAGACGCATCAATTCGGGATCGAGCGTCAGCGGCGGCAGATTGTTGTTGGCGCGGTAGCCGGAAATCATCGACGCCGCCGCAGCCGCGTCGAGCTGGGCACCGGGTTGCGCCATGCTGCGATAGAAGGTTGGCTCGTTCTTCGGTACAGAGACTTCGGCGGTACACGCCGCGAGTGCGCAGAATATGAGCAGAGCCAAAAGCGAGCGCCCGATTTTCATTAGACCGAAACTCCAGTTCAATATTTCGACACACTGTCTGCGGACCGTGGCCGAACGGTGATGGGGCTGGCGCGGCCCACTTCTCTGGCCTACCATTCGTCCCAACAACAAGACGTTAAGCAAACTCGAGGGAGTAAACGATGTCCAACCAACCCGCCGCCCTTACGCCAGGAGCGACCCGCGCCTCGCAAGGCGAGTACATGTTCGACCTCGGCACCGCCGACAAGATTCTGGGCGGACCGGATTACTCGACCGCGCACGGTCCCTGCATCGAAGGCGAGCGCATGATGGTCGGACTGATGCGGATGAAGGCGGGAACCGGGGCCGAGCCGCACTCGCATCCGAACGAACAGTGGATCTACATCATGGAGGGAACTTTCAGCGCCACGGTCGGCGGCAAGACGATCGACGCCAAGCCCGGTTCGGTCGTCTACATCCCGGCGAACACCATTCATAACGGACGCGCGACTCCCGAAGCCGATGTTGTGTTCTTCACCTGCAAGGATACCTCGCACAGCCTCCACGGCATCAAGGTGAAATAGCCTGATACTTGCGAGACGGCGCCGCAGAAGCGCTGCCGCAGGCACCAACCAACTCAAACCAAAACATTTCCCTGGGAGGGAAAAAATGAAGCGCCTTAGTCTGAACCTGCTTTCTGCCGCCTGCATCATCACCGGCGTCGTCGCCGGGCTCACCACCGCGTCTGCGCAAGACAAATACCCGAGCCGCCCGATCAAGGTGCTGGTGCCTTACGCGCCCGGCGGCGCCACCGACATCACAGCGCGCATCGTCGGCGATGAATTCCAGAAGATCACCGGCCAGGGGTTTGTCGTGATCAACAAGCCCGGCGCCAACGGCCAACTGGCGATCGACGAACTGATCAACTCGGCGCCCGACGGCTACACCGTCATGGTCGGCAATGTGACGACCAACACGATCGCGCCGGTTCTGTACAAGGGCAAGTGGCCGTTCGACTACGCCAAGTCGGTGGTCGCCGTGACCAACCTGGTCGATGTTCCGGCCTTCTTGGTCGCGACAACCGCCAACAATTTCCCTGTCCAGACCGTCCCGGAACTCATCGATTTTAGCAAGAAGAACCCGGGCAAGGTTAACTACGGCACAGTCGGCGCCGGCTCATACCCGCACTTCGACGGCGCCTATCTCGCGAAGAAGGCCGGCATCGACATGCGCGCTCTGCCGAACAAGAACGGCGCGTCGGGCGTGATCCAGGACCTGCTGCGCGGTGACGTTCAGGTCGCGTTCCTGAACACCGGCAGCAGCGCCGGTCAGGTGCAAGCCGGAAAATTCCGGGCGATCGCCGTGGTCAACAACACGCGGCTCGAGGACTTTCCGAACGTCCCGACCATGAAGGAAGCCGGTTATCCGGACGTCGGCACCATCGCCTGGAACGGCATGTTCGCACACGCCGGCACGCCGAAGCCGGTGCTCGATGCGCTGTACACCGCGGTCACAAAGGCGCTGAACTCGCCTGAGGGCCAGGCGAAGATTAAGAAGCAAAACTACATCGTGGCGACGAGCAAGTCGGCCGCCGACGCGCAGCAGTGGCTGACCAGCGAACTGAAGAAGTGGGAAAGCATCGTCAAGGAAGTGAACCTCGACCTGACGCAGTAGGCGCGTTCTCGTCCCTCCCCCTGAGAAGGGGGAGGGTTTCTTCGACCTTCCCGTCAGGGGGATGTGGAAGAAGCCCTCAACGCCGCCCACACCCGGTCCGATGTCGCCGGCATGTCGAGCGCCGCGCCCTTGGGCAGCGCATCCAGAATCGCATTCATCAGCGCCGGCGGCGCCGCCGTGGTGCCGGCTTCGCCGGTACCCTTGACGCCGAGCGGATTGGTTCGGCACGCCACCGCGGCGTGATCGACCGCGATCGACGGCATGTGATGAGCGCGCGGCATGGCGTAATCCATGAACGAGCCCGACACGAGCTGACCACCGGCATCGTAGACGGTGTTCTCGGTCAGCGCCTGACCCAGCCCCTGCGCCACGCCACCATGCACCTGACCCTCGACAATGGTCTGGTCGAGCAGATTGCCGGTATCGCTCACCGCGGTGTACTTGATGATCTCAACTGCGCCGGTGTCGGCATCGACCTCGACCTCGGCGATATGGCAGCCGTTCGGGAATGACGGCGGCACCTTGATCTTGGCCGTGGTGTCGAGACTTTCAGCAATTTCTCCGCTGCGCGCCAACTCGGCGGCGCGATCGGCAACCTCGAACAGCGACACCGCGCGGCCGGTGCCGCGCACGCTGAACTGGCCGTCGCCGTAGTCGATGTCGGCCTCGCCGGCCTGCAGCAGCATGGCGGCGACGCGCTTGCCCTTCTCGATCACCTGGTCGGCGGTCTGCGCAATGGCGCCGCCGGTCATCATCGCCGAGCGCGAGGCCACCGCGCCGAAGCCGGGCACATCGCGATCCGAGTCACCCGAGGACAAAGTCACCGTCGCGGCATCGATGCCGAGCCGGCGCGCCACCAGACCGGGAAACACGGTCGGATGGCCCTGCCCGCTGCCGCCGGCGCCGACACTGACCACGGCACGGCCGCCGCCCGGAAAGGTGATGCGCGCCGCCTCTTCCGGAAACGCGCCGGCGATCTCGAGATAGCAGCCGATGCCGATGCCGCGCAGCTTGCCGGCCTTCTTCGCCGCCTTCTTGCGGGCGGCGAAACCGTCATAGTCGGCGAGTGTCAACGCACGTTCGAAGGCGGCCGGAAAATCGCCGCTGTCATAGGTGTTGCCGAAGGCGGTGGTGTAGGGAATTTTATCGGGCGCAATCAGATTGCGCCGGCGCAGCTCGGCGGCATCGATGCCGGTCTGGTCGGCGGCAGCGTCGATGACGCGCTCCAGGAGATAGCTCGCCTCGGGGCGGCCGGCGCCGCGATAGGGGCCGGTCGGCAGCGTATTGGTGAAAACGCAGCGCGTGTTCACCTGCGCCGCCGGAATGTCGTAGACCGTCGGCAGACAGCCCGACACGTGCGTCGTGAACACGAAATGCGCGACGCCGGTGAAGTAGGCGCCGACATTGCCGATGCAGTCGACGCGCAGACCGAGGAATTTGCCGCGCGCTGACAGCGCCAGTTCGGCGGTGAAAAACCCGTCGCGGCCCTGGTTGTCGGTGAGGAAGGCTTCCGATCGGCTCGAGACCCAATGCACGGGCTTTTTCAGATCGCGCGCCGCGTGCAGCATCGCGATGTATTCGGGATAGCACCAGCCTTTCATGCCGAAAGCGCCGCCCACATCCTCGGTGATGATGTGCAGCTCTTCCGGCTTGACGTTGAGGCTGCCGGCGACCTGGGCGCGCACGCTGGCGAAACCTTGCGTCGGACAGCGCAAGGTGAAGCGGCCGGTGGCGGCGTCGTGGCTGGCGGTGGCGATGCGCGGCTCCAGCGAGGCGACCACCAGCCGCTGGTTCATGAGTTCGACCCGCACCACATGCGCCGCTTCCTTGAAGGCGCGGTCGAGCGCCTTCTGGTTCTTGCCGTCGGGATCGGCCGGCGCGGTCCAGTCGAAGCCGACATTGCCTTCGGCCTCCGGCCACAGCTGCGGCGCGCCGGCGGCGACCGCGGCGCGGGCATCGGTCACCGGCGTCATCTCGCTGTAGGAGACGACGATCTTGTCGCCGGCATCTTGCGCGGCGGTGGCGCTGTCGGCCACCACCATCGCCACCGGCTCGCCGACATGCATGACCTGGCTCACGGCCAGTACCGGACGGTGGGGCGAGAACGGCACCTTGCCGCCCCGTCCCGGGATGGGGTGGGCATGCGAGATCGAATGATAGTGCGCTGCGTCGAGATCGCCGCCGGTCAGCACCGCGACCACGCCGGGCGACTTCTTCGCCGCCGCCGTATCGATGCTGTCGATCCGCGCAAAGGCATGAGGCGATCGCACGAAATAGGCGGCCAGCACACCGTCTGGCTTCACGTCGTCGCCGAAATGGCCACGTCCGCGCAGCAGCGGGTCGTCTTCGACGCGTCCGCTGAAGGTCTGGGGCGCGATGCGGGCGGCGGAAGAAGCGGTCATGAGCAACACTCCGGCGAAAGGACGGCGGCCGTCCAGGCGGCCCTTAAACTTTGCTTAACCAATAAGCCGCAACCAATTAACCGCAAAACAACCGGTTGGGGAATAGCCTCCCCGCAACCTGGACGCAGCATGGCCACAGCTTACTTCTCTCCCTCGACCCGCCGCCATCTGCGGCTGCTGGCCAGGATTGGCGGCGTTTGCTTTGCCGCCAGCCTTGCTGTCTTTTACGCTGCCCTGCCGGTGACTGCGGCGGTGTCCTTCCTGTGCGCTGCACTGAGCGCAACGCTGACGATGACGCTGACGGCGGCATGGCTGGCCCGGCGTGTCCAGGCCCAGAACCAGCGCATGCAAAGCGCGCTCAACAATATGGCGGAAGGCCTGTGCATGTTCGACAGCCATGAGCGGCTGGTCATCTGTAACCGGCGATATCTGGAGCTGTACAAATTGTCGGCCGAATTCGCGACGCCCGGCACCACGTTGGCCCAACTGCTGGAGTGCCGCATCGCCCAGGGCAATTTTTCGCTCGAACCGCAAGCCTACCGGCGCGACTTGACCGCCGCCATGGCGCGCGGCGAGGTCCAGTTCGGGGAGGTCAAATCCGCCGAGGGCCGCGCCATTGCTGTCAGCAACCGGCCGCTGCCGGACGGCGGCTGGGTGGCGACACACGAGGACATCACCGACCGGCGTAACGTCGAACGCAATCGTGCGGCGATGCGCGAGCAGCAGCGCCAGCGCGGCCGGATCGAAGAGGCAATCGCCGGCTTCCGCCAGCGCGTTGAGGATCACCTGCGCACCTTGGGTGAAGGCGCGATGGCGATGCGCTCGACCGCCGCGATGCTGTTCGGCTTCTCCGGCGAGACATCAAGCAGCGCGGCGGGCGCTATCGGCGTCTCGAACGAGGCATCGGCCAACGTGGATACCGCCGCGACCGCCGCCGATGAACTGAACGGTTCGATAAGCGAAATCGGCCGTCAACTGACCATGACCACGGATATCGTCCGCACCGCAGTCAACGAGGCGCACGACACCCATCGCCAGATCGCCGCCCTGGCTCAGGCAACGCAAAAGATCGGCGACGTCATCAAACTGATCCGCGCCATCGCCGGGCAGACCAATCTGCTGGCCCTCAACGCCACCATCGAGGCGGCGCGGGCCGGCGAGGCCGGCAAGGGCTTCGCGGTGGTGGCGTCAGAGGTGAAATCGCTGGCGGTACAGACCGCGAAGGCCACGGAGGACATTTCCAAGCTGATCCTGTCAGTGCAACAGGCGACCGGCGGCGCGGTGGCGGCCATCGGCCGCATTGGCGGCCGCATGCAGGAGATCGACCGGTGCACCGCCGCGGTTTCGGTCGCGGTCAAAGACCAGAACGCGGCCACCGGCGAGATTTCGGAGAATGTCGCCAGTGCCGCGGACGGCGCCCGGCTGGTGGTCGCGGTGCTGGACGACGTCGCGGGCGCCGCCACCGAGACGTCGGCATCGGCGGAGAATGTGCTCGCCGTTTCGCAGGCGGTGGAAGCGGCCGCCGGCGAACTACGCCGCGAGGTCGAGGGCTTTCTCAGCCGGGTTGCTGCCTGAGGCGAGGTTTCGCCACCTCAAAATCGACATTAGTCATTGAAACATCGGCCTCAATGCGGCACCTAGACCGCGACCAGCGCCGCTGCAACCGGCGATGTGCTGCAACACATTGCGGCCTGATATAGTTTGCTTCCGACAACGGATTGAGAGCGGAGATGGGTATGCGGTTGGGTTACTTCACGATGCCGGTTCATCCCCTTGGGCGGGAGTGGGCCCAGACGCTGCAGGAGGACCGTGAGGCAATCATCCTGGCCGACGAGCTCGGCTTTCATGACGCCTTCGTTGGCGAGCATCTGACCGATGCCTGCGAGCAGGTCACCAACAGCATGCTGTTTCTGGCCACGCTTATCCACGCCACCAAGACCATCAAGCTGGCCAGCGGCACCACCAACCTGTCCCAGATCCACCCCGTCGTGGTCGCCGCCAATTCGGCGATGTTCGATCACATGGCGCGTGGCCGCTTTATCATGGGCATCAGTCCGGGCGCGCTGACCTCGGATGCCGAGGCGCTCGGCCTGCTCGACGAAGACCGCAACAAGATTTTCGCCGAGGCCATCGACGTGATCCTGGCGATCTGGGAGCGCGATCCACCGTACAACATCGATTTCGCCGATAACCGCTTCAAGGTCGCAATCAACCGCGCCGCCGCGCTGCATCTCGGTGTCGGTATTATGCCGAAGCCGTACCAGAAGCCGCGGCCGGAAATCGTCGGCACCGTGGTGGCGCCGTTCTCGCCGGGCGTCGTGCTGATGGGCAAGCGCGACTTCCATCCGCTGTCGGCGAACTTCCTCCTGCCTCACCACCTCAAGTCGCACTGGACCAACTACGCCAAGGGCAAGGCCGAGGTCGGGCAAAAGGCCGACGTCGCCGACTGGCGCGTCGCGCGTACGATTTTCGTCGCCGACGACGAAAAGACCGCACTGTCCTACGGTCGCGAGGACGCCAAGAGCCCGTACCGGTTCTATTTCGAGCAGATGGGCGCGAAGATGCGCCGCGGCGGCCGCATCTACGTGTTCAAGAGCCACAAGGAACAGCCGGACGAAGAGATCACGCACGACTACATCATGGACAACTGCGTGATCCATGGCACCGTCAACAAGGTGGTCGACGAGATCCTGAAGCTGCGCGAGCAGGCCGGCGACTTCGGCGAGCTGGTGTATGCCGGCATGGACCAGGTCGATCCGAAGCTGGCCCGCCGCTCGATGCAGCTTCTGGCCGAGCAGGTGATGCCGCGCGTCAACGAGGCGATCGGCACGCCGAAAGCCAGCGCCGCGGAATAACCTCCGCGCGCAACAGGCTTCCGAAAACGAAACAGGCGCCCACCGCAATAGCGGGGGCGCCTGTTTCCGTTTTACCGGATGTTGCCTAGCGCGACGGCGGCGGCAGCGCGCTGCTGGAGATCGGCGGCAAGCCGCCTTGCTGCTGCGGCGGCGCGGCAAGGCTGGTCGGCTCGCCGACCGGCTGCATCGGTGCACCGGTGGTGGCGCCGGCCCGCGGCGGCGGCGCCATCGGATTGGCCGGTGCCGGCGGTACGCCGGTGCTGGCGACCGTTTCCGGCGGCTTGCCCGGCAGCACGACGACGCGGGTGCCCGTCTGGACGCGGCTGTAGAGATCCTCGACGTCCTCGTTCAGCAGGCGGATACAGCCCGACGACACGTAGGAGCCGATGGTGGACGGCTGGTTGGTGCCGTGAATGCGGTACAGCGTGCTGCCGAGGTAGAGCGCGCGGGCGCCCATCGGATTGCCCGGGCCACCGGCCATCATGCGCGGCAGGTACGGCTGGCGCTCGATCATCTCGGCGGGCGGGTGCCAATCCGGCCACTCGCGCATGCGCGAGACCCGCTCGGTGCCGGTCCAGGTAAAGCCATCGCGGCCAACGCCGATGCCGTAACGCATGGCCTTGCCGCCGCCGAGCACCAGATAGAGGTAGGTATTGGCGGTGTCGACGATGATGGTGCCGGCCGGCTCCTTGGTCGAATAGTCGACCAACTGCTTTTTCAGATGCTCCGGCAGTTCCTTCGGTGCGCCCCGTTCCGGCTGGTCTTCTGGCGGCAGCGTCATCACGGTCTGCGGCGGCAGCGGCTGCCCGGCCTGCGGCGGCTGGCCCGGCTGCTGCGAATAGGCGGGCGCCCCGCCAACCGCACCCGGCGGACGAATCGCGTTCGGGTCCATCGGCTGGCCTTGGGGCGCCGGAGCGAATTGCGGATTGGCGTAGCCCTGGCCCTGCGGGGCGGCCAGACCGGGCGGCGGCAGCGGCTGCTGTTCCTGCGGCTGGGCCTGCGCCAGCGGCGCAAACAGGCGGCTCAGCGGGTCGCGGCGGGGCCGCTCAACCCGCATATCTTCTTCCTCGGCCAGAATGGCGGCCGATGACGGCGCCGACCGGTAATAGCCCGGCGGCGGCGAATTCTGCGCCTGGGCGGACATGATCGGGAGAGCCACCGCAACCGGCAGCGTCAAAAATAGTGGGCCGAAACGTCGAATCATCATTTTCACCTGTACCAGTGAGGCGACAGGAGCGCCCCCAAAGCTTGCCTTGATTGCCTACGGATGAAGGCACATTCAAGACCAGAATAGGGTCATCGCGTTAACGTGATTCTTCCGGGCTCTCCCGAATGTCCGGCATTTTTTACTTTTTTTGCGCTTCCGAAGCCAGCACCTGCTTGGCAATGCGGTGGCAGTCGACCGCGGCCGGGAAGCCACAGTAGACGGCAATCTGCCTGAGGATCGCCGACAGTTCCTCCGGGGTCAGGCCATTGCGCAGGGCACCGCGGAAATGCGCCTCAAACTCGTGCATGCGGCCGAGGCAGGCGATCATACCGAGGTTGAGGATGCTGCGGTCGCGCGGCTTCAGCGCCTCGTCGCCCCATACCGCTCCCCAGCAATACGTCGTCAGAAGTTCCTGGAACTGTTTGTTGAAGTCGTCGGTATTGGCCACCGCCCGGTCGACATATTCGTCGCCCAGAACCTTGCGCCGCATCTGCATGCCCTTGTCGTACAGTGCCTTGTCCATCGCGTTCGCTCTCCCTGTCCGGCGTTGGAATTCGGCCGGTAACCGATGTTGACAGGAAAATGCCGATCCCGTCCATTCATCCTCCTGAACGGGGACGCGCCCATGAGCATCGCAATTGTCGGCGGCGGCATCTGCGGCCTGTCGCTGGCGCTCAACCTGCACCGCCACGGCATTGCCTGCCGAATCTTCGAGCGGGCGCCGGCGATCAAGGCGCTTGGAGTCGGCATCACGCTGCTGCCGCATGCGATGCGCGAATTCTCAGCCCTCGGCCTCGGTGAGCAGTTGCTGGCGGCCGGCATCGAGAACCGCGAGAGTTGCTTCTTCAACCGGTTCGGCCAGCTGATCTACAAGGAGCCGCGCGGGAAATTCGGCGGCTATCAGTACCCGGAAGTCGGCATCCACCGCGGTACGCTGCACGTCATTCTGTACGAAGCGGTGAAGGCGCGCCTCGGCGCCGATGCGGTGGTGACCGGTTGCGACGCCACGGCGGTCGAGCAGGACGGCCATTGCGCCACGGTGCATTTCAGCAATCGCGACAGCGTGCGGGCGGATGCCGTGATCGCCTGCGACGGCATCAATTCGGCGCTGCGCAAGCAATTCTATCCGGACGACAAGATCGCCTTCTCCGGCATCAACACCTGGCGCGGCATCACCCGGCGCAAGCCGATCCTCGGCGGCCGCACCTATATGCGGGTCGGCTCCATCAACACCGGCAAGATCGTGATCTATCCGATCGTCGACACGATCGACGACAGTGGCAATCAGCTCATCAACTGGATGGCCGAGATCCGGCGCGATACCACGATTCCCAATGACTGGAACAAGCCGGGCAAGCTTGAGGATTTTTTCTCGATCTACGAAAGCTGGCGGTTCGACTGGCTGGATGTGGCGCAACTGATCCGCGACGCCGACCAGATCCTCGAATATCCGATGGTCGACAAGGACCCGATCGCGCGCTGGACGTTCGGCCGCGTCACGCTGGCCGGCGACGCCGCGCACCCGATGTATCCGCGTGGCTCCAACGGTGCGGCGCAGGCCGCGATCGATGCCCGCACACTGGCCGACCTCCTGAAGGCCAATGCCGATCCGCGCGATGCGCTGTCGGCTTACGAGGCGGCGCGCAGCGGCCCGGCCGCGCAGGTGGTGCGCACCAACCGCGAGCAGCCGCCGGATTTCATCAACATCAAGGTCGAGGAACTGGTGGGCGACAAGCCGTTCGACAATCTCGACAGCTACATCACCCAGGACGAATTGCGGGCGCTCTCGGACGCCTACAAACGAGTCGCCGGATTTGCACTGACCGATCTGACGCCCCGGTAGCGTCGGCCGGGTGCGGGGCACGCCGAGCGATGCAAAAAAGACACACTGTTCGGCAAGACGTGCGGCCGAGCGCCACCTGCCAGCGGTCAGAGGCGATAAACATTAACGAAATCAACACACTAGACCGCGCGCTCAATGAAACAAAAGTTTTTCGAATCGGACCGCAGGGCACAGGATTCGGCCTGTCGGGCCGTTCCATAGATAAGGCGACGACTAGAATGCGCGGGTTTTCTCAATGGCGGCTGCCGGCAAGCGATGGATGACAGCGACGAAGCGCTCATGGCCCGGATCGCGCGTGGCGACGAACGGGCGTTTCATCAACTTTCCCAGCGCCATCTGCCGGCGATGCTCGGACTTGCCCGGCGCGTCCTCGGCAACGCCGCCGACGCCGAAGACGCCGTCCAGGACGCAATGCTGCGGGTCTGGACCCATGCCCCGCGGTGGCAGCCTCTGGCGGCCTTCCGCACCTGGCTTACGCGGATTGTGGTCAACCTCTGTCTTGACCGCAAACGGCGCGCGCCGTGGGTCGATCTGGAGCAGGCTGGCGAACTTGCCGACCCGGCGCCGAACGCGACCGAACATGCCGAGACAACCGAGCGCGAAAAGCTGGTCGCCGCGGCAATCGCCGAACTTCCCGACCGCCAACGGGCGGCGATCATCCTCACCTACACCGAGGGGATGAGCAATGCGCAGGTGGCGGAAGCTCTGGATACGTCGGTGTCGGCGCTGGAGACCCTGCTGATACGCGGCAAACAGAATTTGCGCCGCGCGCTGAAGAACGTGATTGAGGATTGAACGCCATGAACCAGAACAAAACAGATCGAACCAAAATGAACGACCGGCAGTTCGACGACATCATCAAGGCAGCGCTGAAGGGCAACGCCGCTGCGGCCACTCCCGATGACGCCGCGGTGGCGCGGGTGCTTTCGCGGCTGAAGGCCGCGCCTTTGCCGCCGCAGAAGCGCGCCTGGTGGCGGCTGCCGTCGGAACTGCTGGACTGGCAGTTCGCGCCCGCCTGGCCGCGCATGGCCGCTTTGGCGGGCTGCGCCGTGCTCGGCTTCACCATCGGCCTGGCCGGGCTCGATCAGACCTTCGATCGCGCCGACGCGGCTCCGCCGGCGCTGTCGCTGTTCGACGATTCCGATGGAATCGGAGCCGGCCTGTGAGCGTTACCGGCATGACACCGAGCGCGACGCGTGGCAGTTCATCGCGCTGGCTGCTGCTCGGCTCGCTGGCGCTAAACCTGTTCTTTGTCGGCGTCGCCATTTCGTTTCTCGTACGGACGCCGCCGCAGCCGAGCTGGGACCGTAACGTTTTCGTGCGCTTCGAGCGGATGGCCGAGACCTTGCCGCCGGCCGATAGCCGGTTGTTCCTGGACCAGATTGCCGCCGATCGTCCGGCGATAGAGGCAGCGCAGACGGCCTACCGCGACGCGCAAACGAATTATCGTGATGCTTTGCGCGCCGAACCGTTCGACGCCGCAGCATTGCGCAACGCCATGGTGCAATCGCGCGCGGCACGCCAAGCCTATGACGAGACAATCCAAAATGCGATCGCCGCGACCGCCGCGAAGATGTCCACCGACGGACGCCGCGGTGTCGCGGACTGGCCGCCACGACGAAGATCGACGAGCAATCAGAAATAAAATCCGGTAAAGAGCGTCCGGGGCCGGTTCGTTCTTTTGAAAGTGATCGTCGTATGCGTCGCGGTATCAAGGTACTGGGTTCGGACACCACAACGCGGGCGCGCCCGCTTCGCACCATGCTCCAGGCAGTTTGTCTGACATTGCCGCTCGGCGGCTGCCTGCTCACCGGCGAATTACCGGAGCCCGGCCTTGCGATTCCCGCACTGTACAATCAAGGCCCGCGTAATGCCGTCACTGCACACGCAGCGCTGCCATCGCTCGACTGGTGGCGAGGCTTTCGTTCGCGCGAACTGACCGAGATTATCGAGAACGCGCGCGAGGCCAATCTCGATATTGCCGCCGCGGTCGCCCGTATCGTTCAGGCCGATGCGCAATCGCGTATTGCCGGCGCCCCGTTGCTGCCCAGCATCGACCTTGGTGGCAGCGCCGCCCGGTCGCGTTCACCGCAGGGGTCCAGTATCGGAGCCGGCGGCGGATCTGTAAACGACAGCTTCGCCACCTCGCTGAGTGCAAGCTACGAAATCGATTTCTGGGGCAAGAACCGCGCTGCCTTGCGCGCTGCCGAGCAGACCGCAGTGGCTGTCCGCTTCGACAGCGAAGTGGTCGGCCTTTCGGTCGTCGCCGCCGCCGCCAATGCCTATTTCCAGATGCTGGCGGCGCAGGACCGTCTTCAGGTCGCGCGCAACAACCTGCAGAGCGCCAACCGCGTGCTCAACCTGATCCAGCAGCGCGTCACCGCCGGCACCGCCTCCGATCTCGATACCGCGCAACAGGAAAGCCTGGCCAACAGCCAGCGCGCCTCGATTCCGCCGCTCGAACAGATTGTGACGCAAAATCGCAACGCGCTCGCCGTGCTGATGGGCCGCTCCCCGGAAGGCCTGCGCATCCGCGGCGGCTCGCTGCGCGCGATCTCGATTCCGCGGGTGACGCCCGGCCTGCCCTCGGAGCTGCTGGCGCAGCGTCCGGACATCCGCGTGGCAGAAGCCAACTTGGCCGCCGCCAATGCCAATGTCCACGTCGCCCGGGCCCTGATGCTGCCAAGCATCCGGCTGACCGGCGAAGGCGGTTATCAGAGCGCGGTATTCCGAACCCTGCTGCGGCCTGAGTCGGCCTTCTACAATCTCGCCGCTGGCCTGACCCAGCCGATCTTCGACGGCTTCGCCTTGCAGGGCAATCTCGACCAGCAGAAGGGCCGACAGGACGAGTTGCTGCAGAACTATCGCCGGGCGGTGATCTCCGCCTTTGCAGATGTCGAAAACGCACTCAACGCCATCCGTCAATCGGCCTTGCGCGAACGCATCCAGCGCGAGGTCGTTTCCAGTTCGCAGCGCGCGTTCGATATTTCCGAAGAGCGGCTGCGCAGCGGCACTGTCGATCTGGTCACCGTGCTGCAGACCCAGCAGACGCTGTATCAGGCCCAGGACGGACTGGCGCAGGCCCGGCTGGCGCATGTGCAGGCGATTGTCAGCCTTTATCAAGCGCTCGGCGGCGGCTGGCTGCCGCGGCCCCAGTTGCCGGTCGAAGCCGCCAATGCACGGTGAACTTCCCAAACAGGTCCTGACCCAGAGGAGCAGAAGCAAGCGCCACTATTACGCCCTTGGGCTGTTGCTGATCGTCGCGGCGAGCGCGCTGGTTTACTACGTCGCGACGCCGGCGCAGCAGCAGAAGCAAGGCCGTCGCTTCGCCGACGGCGGCGGCGCGGTGCCGGTGCTGGCTGCGGCCGCCACAAACGCCAATGTGCCGGTCTATCTCGACGCGGTCGGCACCATCCGGGCGCTGAACACCGTAACGGTCAGGCCGCAGGTTGACGGCAAGCTCCTGGAAATCACGTTCAAGGAAGGCCAGGCCGTCAAACGCGGGGACGTGCTCGCCCGGATCGATCCCACCACCTACAAGGCGCTGCTCGATCAAGCACTGGCCAAGAAGGCGCAGGACGACGCGCTGCTGACCAATGCGAGAAACGATCTGGCGCGCTACGAGCAGCTCCTCGCCAGCAACGCCATCAACCGGCAGCAATTCGACACGCAGCGGTCGCTGGTCGCACAGTATACCGCGCAGGTGCAGGCGGATCAGGCGGCGATCGACAGCGCGCAGGCGACGCTGGCCTATACCACCATCCGCGCGCCGATCGACGGCCGCACCGGCATCCGTCAGGTTGATGAAGGCAACATCGTGCGCGCCTCCGACGCCAACGGCATCGTCGTCATCACCGAGGTTCAGCCGATCTCGGCGTTCTTCAACCTGCCGCAGCAGGAACTGGGCGCGGTCAATACCGCTTTCGCCAAGGGGCCGCTGGCGGTCGATGCGCTGCGATCCGACAATGGCGCGGTGGTCGATCGCGGCACCTTGCGCGTTGTTGACAACCAGGTCGATTCTTCAACCGGCACGGTGCGGCTGAAGGCCGAATTCCCGAACACCGATCTGCAACTCTGGCCCGGCCAGTTCGTCAACATCCGGCTGCTGATCGACACGCTGCAGCAGGCGCTGGTGATCCCGACCGGCGCGGTACAGCGCGGCCCGACCGGCACCTTTGTCTACGTCATCGGCGACAACAGCACCGCCACCATGCGCCCGGTGACGGTGCAACGGCAGACAGAAACCCAAACCGTTATCCGCAGCGGCCTCACGCCGGGCGAGCGCGTGGTCACGACCGGTTTTGCCCGCCTCACTGACAACAGCCGGGTCACCGTCAGCGATCCGGCCGCCGCTGCGACCGGCACCGCCGCCCCGGCCGCTCCGGCAGCACGGCGGCCGCGCGGCGACGGCTCCAAGAGGCCACCCGCAGCCCCCCCATGAGCGTATCGTCACCCTTCATCCACCGGCCGATCGCCACTTCCCTGCTTGGCGTCGCGGTGATGCTGGGCGGCCTGCTCGGCTATTTGTGGCTGCCGGTCTCGGCGCTGCCGCAGGTGGATTTCCCTACCATCCAGGTAACGACGCAGTTGCCCGGCGCCAATCCCGACACCATCGCCGCGCTGGTGACGTCGCCGCTCGAAGGCCAGCTCGGCAAGATCCCGTCGCTGCAGAGCATGACGTCGTCCAGTTCCTTCGGCATCAGCCGGGTGACGCTGCAGTTCGACCTGTCGCGCGATATCGATGCCGCGGCGCAAGACGTGCAATCGGCCATCAACGCCGCCGGTTCGACGCTGCCGCGCAATCTCCCCTACCCGCCGCTTTACTCCAAGGTGAACCCGGCCGACGCGCCGATCATCACGCTGGCCCTGGCGTCGAAGACCATCGGGCTGCGCGCGCTCAGCGACATGGCCGACACCGTGATGGTGCCGCGGCTGTCGGAAGTGTCGGGCGTTGGCAACGTCGCGATCCAGGGCGGTATCCGACCCGCGGTCCGCATCCAGGCCGATCTGTCGCGGCTGGCAGCCTACGGCATCGCGCTGGAAGACCTGCGCACCGCCATCGTCAGCGCCAACGTCGCCGGCGCCAAAGGCGCGCTCGATGGCGCGCAGCAGTCCTACACCATTTCGGCCAACGATCAGGTTGTCGACGCCAACGCCTACAAGACCCTGATCGTCGCCTTCCGCAACGACGCGCCGGTTTTGCTGGCCGATGTCGCCGACGTGGTCGAGGGCCTGGAGAACAACAAGGTCGGCGCCTGGTACCGCGGCGAGCCCGCGATCGTGGTCGACGTCCAGCGCCAGCCCGGCGCCAATGTGATCGAGACGGTCGAGCGCGTGCGCGCCGAACTGCCGGGCCTGCGTCAGGTCTTCCCTGTCGGCGCCGAACTGTCCATCGTCAACGACCGCACCACGACGATCCGCGCCTCGATCCACGACGTGCAGTTCACGCTGACGCTCAGCATCGCCCTGGTGGTGCTGGTGGTGTTGATCTTCCTGCGCACCATCCGTGCCACCATCATCGCCGGGGTGGCGCTGCCGCTGTCGCTGATCGCCACCTTCGGTGTCATGTGGCTGTGCGGCTTTTCGCTCGACAACCTGTCGCTGATGGCGCTGACCATCGGCACCGGCTTCGTCGTCGACGACGCAATTGTCATGATCGAGAACATCGTCCGCTATATTGAGAAGGGCGAGAAGCCTTTGCAGGCCGCGCTGAAGGGCGCCAAGGAGATCGGCTTCACCGTCATTTCGCTGACCATGTCGCTGGTGGCGGTATTCATCCCGCTGCTGTTCATGACCGGACTGGTCGGCCGCATGTTCCGCGAATTCGCGCTGACGCTGACCATTGCCGTGGTCGCTTCCGCCGTGATCTCGCTGACGCTGACGCCGATGATGTGCGCCCGCATCCTGCGGCAGAAGCGCCAGACTGACATTGACGACCGGCCGCGCGGCAATGCAGTGACCCGCTGGTTCGCGCTGCAACTCGACCGCACGGTGGAATTCTATCACACCACGCTGCTGTGGGTGCTGCGCCGGCAGTTCGCAACCCTGATGGTGATGCTGATCACGATGGCCGCGACCGTGGCGCTCTATATCGCCATCCCAAAGGGTTTTCTGCCGTTGCAGGACACCGGGCTGATCACCGCGGTGACCGAGGCCGGCACCGATGTGTCCTTCGCCGAAATGCAACGCCGCCAGCAGCAGGTGGAAGCGGCGATCCGCACCGATCCGAGTGTCGCCGGCGTGGTCTCGGTGATCGGCGTCAGCACGCTGAACGCCACCCCCAATGCCGGCCGGCTGGTCATCAGCCTGAAGCCGCGCGACGAGCGCCCCGACCGCGTCGAGGCCATCGTCGAACGGATGAAAGGCGCGGTTTCCGGCATTCCCGGGATGACGGTGTATTTCCAGGCCACCCAGGACATTCAGATTTCGACGCGGGCGAGCCGGGCGCAGTACCAGTACACGCTTGTCGGCACCGACCGCGCCGAGGTGATCGACTGGTCGCAGCGGCTGGTGGAGCGGCTGCGCCGCGAGCCCGAACTGCGCGAGATCGCCTCCGAGGCGCAGGAGCACGGCCCGCGCATCCACGTCGATATCGACCGCGAAAAAGCCGGGCGGCTCGGGGTATCGATGCAGAGCATCACCGACACGCTCAACGATGCCTTCGGCCAGCGGCAGATCTCGACGATCTATGGGCAGGCGACCCAATACCGCGTCATCCTCGAGGCGCAGCCGCGCTACCAGCAGGACCCGGCGTCGCTGAACCGGATCTACGTCACCGGCGCCAGCACATCGACCGGGACCGCGGCGACCGTCGGCAACAACGTCACCGGCGCCACCAACACCAACACCTCCGCCACGCCCAACACCGTCACCGGCAGTAATCAGATACCACTCTCCGCCTTTGCGCGCTTCGTCCACACCGCGGCGCCGCTGGCCATCGCCCGGCAGGAGCAATTCCCCAGCGTCACCATCAGCTTCGACCTGGCGCCCGGCTACGCGCTGTCCGACGCCGTGACGCTGATCGGCGAAGTGCAGCGGGAGATCGGCATGCCGTCGTCGGTGACCGGCAGCTATTCCGGCGACGCCTTGGAATTCGACCGCTCGCTGGCCGGCCAGCCCTGGCTGCTGCTGGCCGCCACCATCACCATCTACATCGTGCTCGGCGTGCTGTACGAAAGCTTCATCCACCCGCTGACGATCCTGTCGACGCTGCCGTCGGCCGGCCTTGGCGCGCTGCTGGCGCTGATCCTGTTCGGCTACGACCTGTCGGTGATCGCGCTGATCGGCATCGTGCTGCTGATGGGCATCGTCAAGAAGAACGCCATTCTGATGATCGACTTCGCGCTCGAGGCCGAGCGCAAGCAGGGCCTGTCGCCCGAGGAGTCGATCGTGCAGGCGGCGCTGCTGCGCTTCCGCCCGATCATGATGACGACGCTGGCCGCGCTCTTCGGCGCGCTGCCGCTGGCGCTGGAAAGCGGCACCGGCTCGGAGCTGCGCAATCCGCTCGGCATCACCATCGTCGGCGGCCTGCTGCTCAGCCAGTTGCTGACGCTCTACACCACGCCGGT
>JALHNV010000014.1:48259-52569 GCA_022843325.1 Pseudolabrys sp.
CATGAACTTCTCCTACCCGTTCATCCGGCGGCCGATCGGCACCACGCTGCTGGCGATCGGGCTGTTTCTGGTCGGGCTGGTGGCCTACGGGCAATTGCCGGTGGCGAGCCTGCCGACGGTCGAATTCCCGACCATCAACATCAGCGCCAGCCGGCCCGGCGCCGATCCGCAGGTGATGGCCGCAACCGTGGCGGCGCCGCTGGAGCGGCGGCTTGGCGTCATCGCCGGCATCACCGAGATGACGTCGCGCAGTTCGCTCGGCTCGACGCGCATCACCATCCAGTTCGATCTGACCCGCGACATCGAGGGCGCCGCCCGCGATGTGCAGGCCGCGCTGAACGCCGCGCTCAGCGACCTGCCTGGCGACATGCCGACGCTGCCGTCGTTCCGCAAATCCAATCCCGCGGCGGCCCCAGTGCTCATCCTGGCGCTGACCTCCAAGACCATGCACGCCAGTGCGATCTACGACGTCGCCGACAGCGTCATCGCCCAGCGCCTGAGTCAGGTCGATGGAGTGGCCGAGGTCAGCGTCGCCGGTTCCGAACAGCCGGCGATCCGGGTGCGCGTCGACTCGGCGCGGCTGGCCGGCATGGGCCTGGCGATGGAAGACGTGCGCACGGCGATCGCCAACGCCAACGCGGTCGGTCCGGTCGGTGCCTTCGACGGTGACAGCCGCGGCGTCACCATCGGCATCACCGATCAACTGCGCGTGGCCCCCCAATACGAGACGCTGGTTGTTAAAACCGTCGACGGCACGGTGATCCGCCTGTCCGACGTCGCCAGCGTCACCCAGAGCGTGCGCAACACCCGCTCGGCCGGGTGGTACAACCGCGACCCGTCGGTGCTGCTGATGATCACCAAGCAGGGCGACGCCAATGTCATCGACACCGTCGACCGCATCTACGCGCTGCTCCCGGAACTGCGGCAATGGATCCCGGCCGGGCTCGAGATTTCGGTCCTGACCGACCGCACCGTCACCATCCGCGCCAGCGTGCACGATATGCAGCTGACGCTGTTGGCGACCATCGTGCTGGTCATGCTGGTGGTGTTCCTGTTTCTGCGCCGCACCGCGGCGACGCTGGCGGCCGGCGTCACCGTGCCGTTGTCGCTGGCCGGCACCTGCGCCGGCATGTGGGCGGCCGGGTTCTCGATCGACAATCTGTCGCTGATGGCGCTGGCGGTGAGCATCGGCTTTGTCGTCGATGACGCCATCGTCATGATCGAGAACGTGTTCCGCAACATGGAGGCCGGCGCCTCGCCGATGCGCGCGGCGCTGAAGGGCGCCAAGCAGATCGGCTTTACCGTGGTGTCGATCTCGGTATCGCTGGTCGCGGCCTTCATCCCGCTGCTGTTCATGGGCGGCGTGGTCGGCCGGCTGTTCCACGAATTCGCCGTGACGCTGGCCTTCGCGATTGCCGTCTCGACCGTGGTGTCGCTGTCGGTGACGCCGATGATCTGCGCCTATTTCGTGCGCCACCCGCCGAGCAAGAACGCCACCTGGCTGGACCGCGCCGTCGAGGGCCTGCTGTCGCGCATGCTGCGCTTCTATGACCGCTCGCTCGCCTTCGTCATCCAGTACCGCGCGCTGGCACTGGTCGCCTTCGTCGCCACCGTGGCGCTGACCGTCGATCTCTTCATCAAGACGCCGAAGGGCTATTTCCCGCAGGACGACACCGGGCTGATCTTCGGCGGCACCTCGGCCGCAACCGACATCTCCTACGACGCCATGCTGGCGCTGCAACTGAAGGTGATGGACATCGTGCTGGCCGATCCGGCCATTGCCGGGCTCGGCTCTTCGGTCGGCGGCGGCGGCGGGCCGGGCGGCGCCTCCTCCAACCGCGGCCGGCTGTTCATCAGCCTGAAGCCGCTGGCCGAGCGCAACAACGTCTCGACACAGCAGGTCATCGGGCGGCTGCGTGCGCAGCTCAACATTCCGGGCATCAGCGTCTTCATGTTCCCGGCACAGGACATCCGGGCCGGCGGCCGGCAAAGCGACTCGCAGTACCAGTTCACCTTGTGGAGTTCGGATAACGACGCGCTGCGGCAGTGGGTCCCGCGCGTGGTCGAGCGTATCAAGCAATTGCCGAGCGTAACCGACGTCACCACCGACCGCGAACAAGGCGGCCTGCAGGCCAATATCAACATCGATCGCAATGCCGCCGCGCGGCTTGGCGTGCGCGTCCAGGATATCGTCAATGCGCTCAACGATGCGTTTTCGCAGCGCCAGGTTTCGACCATCTACACGGCGCGCAACCAGTACCGCGTGATCCTGGAGGTCGACCGCCAGTACCAGCGCGATCCGGGCGATCTCGCCCAGGTCTATGTCCCCGGTAACGGTCGGGCGCTGGTGCCGCTGTCGGCGGTGACCAGCGTCGAGCGCGGCATCGCCCCGCTGGTGGTGAACCATCAGGGCCTGTTTCCATCGACAACCATTACCTACAATCTCGCTGCCGATACCCCGATCGAGCAAGCGACCGCGGCGCTCGACCGCGCCATCGCCGAGATGCACCTTCCCGACGTGATCCGCGCCGAGTTCTCCGGCGACGTGAAGGCGTACCGGCAGAGCGCGGGCGCCCAGCCGCTGCTGCTGCTCGCGGCGCTGATCGCGGTCTATATCGTGCTTGGAGTTCTGTACGAGAGCCTGGCGCACCCGCTGACCATCATCTCAACGCTACCGTCGGCGGGGCTCGGTGCGCTGCTCGCCTTGCAGGTCGCCAATACCGAGCTGAGCGTGATCGCCTTCATCGGCATCATTCTGCTGATCGGCATCGTCAAGAAGAACGGCATCATGATGGTCGACTTCGCGCTGGAGGCCGAACGCAAGCGCGGCCTGTCGCCGGCGGTGGCGATTCACGAAGCCTGCATGGAGCGCTTCCGGCCGATCCTGATGACGACCTTGGCGGCGATGCTTGGCGCGGTGCCGCTGCTGGTCGCGGCCGGCCCCGGCTCCGAACTGCGCCGGCCGCTCGGCATCACCATCATCGGCGGCATGCTCGTGTCGCAGATCCTGACGCTGTACACGACGCCGGTGATCTATTTGCTGCTCGACCGGCTGCACCGCCGGCTCGGCGGGATGAACGTCAGCTTCGTCCGCGGCCGCCGCGCCCCGCCGCCCGCGACGGGCGTTCAGCCGGCGGAATAACTATAAGATATTTCTTATATAAATCGTCTATTGTAATAAGGAATTTCTTATTGCATTTGGGTGAGATAATAAGATATATCTTATTGCATGATCGCCCGGCCAGAACAGTTAGATAAGCGTTTTCAGCAACTTCGCGTGCTGACAGAGACAGTCAAGCCGGCCCGGGGCTGGATTCGGGCCATCCGGGAGTCCCTCGGGATGACCACCGCCCAACTGGCGGACAGAATGGGCGTGAAACAGCCCCGCATCGTCGAACTGGAAAAGGCCGAGGCGACCGGAAATATCACACTGACAAGCCTGGAGCGGGCGGCCGAGGCAATGGGTTGCCGCGTTGTTTACGCGCTGATCCCGCTCAAGCCGCTGGCAGCGACAATGGAACAGCGCGCTGCCGACTTGGCTGACCGGCGGCTTGCTGCCGTCGATCAGACCATGCGGCTGGAAGCGCAAGGCGTCAGCGGCAAAGCTTCGCAAAAGCAGGCGAAGGAACGGCTGATGGCCGACCTGCTGCGCAAGCCGGCACGGCTTTGGGATGAGCCGTGACCGGCCTCGGCGAAGAGCCGGCCGATGCGACGCCCTTGACACTCGAGGAGCGCGAAGGGCTCATTCCCTCACAGTCCAGGTCAGTGGTTTTCTTTCCACTCGAAAACAATTGCGATGCCTTGAAGCAGCGCCGCAAGTGCTGCGCAGGTAGCCGCCAACGCGTTTCTTTTCCCGTCAGCAATCAATGACTGGAGCAAGACGTCAAAATCGCTGCCAAACACATCCATGCCGTTACGACTTGAAACAGCTTGAAAAAGTTTCTCGGTGCTTCCATCGAGTGCGATGGCTGCACCGATCATTGCTGCTGCCAGAGCAAGAATCACCGATGCAATTTGAAGCGTTCGGCGGGCAACGTTCATCAAACCCCCAGATACCGGTGCTGCACGTCGGGCGCGGCGGCAAGCTCGGACGACGGCCCGCTCCACACCACCCGGCCGCGCTCGATCAGGAAATGCCGGTCGGCCGCCCGCAGCAGCGCGCCGACGTTCTTGTCGATCACCAGGATGGCCAGTCCGCTGTCCTTGAGTTGCGCCAGGCAACGCCAGATTTCGGCGCGGATCAGCGGCGCCAGGCCTTCGGTCGCTTCGTCGAGGATCAGCAGCCGCGGATTGGTCATCAATGCACGGCC
>JALHNV010000015.1 GCA_022843325.1 Pseudolabrys sp.
AGCCGGCGCAGCCGGGTCAACCCGTGCCGGCCCCGGCGCAACCCGGCGCACCGCTGCCGCCCGGCCAGACCATCCAGCCGTCCGCCACGGTCACCCGCGCCGCCACGATTGCCGCCGGCCCGCGCATTCCGATCGCCACCGAAAGCCTTCAGGGCTCGATCGCGCTCAAGGGCGGCCGCATCGACGACCTGGCGCTGCTCAAGTTCCGCGAACGCGTCGATCCGAAATCGCCGCCGATCATCCTGCTGTCGCCCTCGGGCAGCCCGCAGCCGTTCTATGCCGAATTCGGCTGGACCAATGCCGCCGGCGGCACCGTCAAGGTGCCGACCGCCGAAACCGTGTGGACGCAGGCCGGCACCGGCACCCTCGCGGTCGGCAGCCCGGCAACGCTGACCTGGGACAATGGCGAAGGCATCGAATTCCGCCGCACCATCACGGTCGACGACAAATACCTGTTCACCATCAAGGACGACGTGGTGAACAAGGGCGCGACCCCGATCTCGCTGTATCCTTATGCGCTGATTTCGCGTCACGGCACGCCGAAGACCGAAGGCTATTACATTTTGCACGAAGGCTTCATCGGCGTGCTCGGCGAACAGGGCCTGCAGGAAGTCACCTACTCCACCGTCGAAGAAAAGAAGGTCATCAACTTCGACGTGACCAATGCCTGGTTCGGCATCACCGACAAATACTGGGCGGCGACGCTGCTGCCCGACAGCACCGCGCATCTGAAGGCGCGATTCTCGTCCGGCCTCTTGGGCACCACCAAGACCTACCAGACCGACTACCTGCTCGACGTGCAGACCATCGCGCCGGGCGCCACCGGTTCGGCCAATGCCAAGCTGTTCGCCGGCGCCAAGGAAACCCGTGTCATTACCGACTACGAGAAGCAGTTCTCGCTCAACCGCTTCGAACTGCTGATCGACTGGGGCTGGTTCTATTTCATCACCAAGCCGATGTTCTGGGTGATCGACTACTTCTTCCACCTGTTCGGCAATTTCGGCGTCGCCATTCTGCTGGTCACGGTGCTGATCAAGATCGTGTTCTTCCCGCTCGCCAACAAGTCTTACGCCTCGATGGCGAAGATGAAGGCGGTGCAGCCGCAGATGACGGCGCTGCGCGAACGCTACAAGGACGACAAGGCCAAGCAGCAGCAAGCGCTGATGGAATTGTACAAAACCGAGAAGATCAATCCGCTGGCCGGCTGTCTGCCGATTTTGGTGCAGATCCCGGTGTTCTTCGCGCTGTACAAGGTTCTGTTCGTCACCATCGAAATGCGGCACGCGCCGTTCTTCGGCTGGATTCACGATCTGTCGGCGCCGGATCCGACCAATCTGTTCAACCTGTTCGGCCTGCTGCCGTTCGACCCGACGCTGATCCCGGCGATCGGTCCGTTCCTGCATCTCGGCGTCTGGCCGCTGATCATGGGCGTGACGATGTGGGCGCAGATGAAGCTCAACCCGACGCCGCCCGATCCGACCCAGGCCATGATCTTCAACTGGATGCCGGTCATCTTCACCTTCATGCTGGCCACCTTCCCGGCCGGTCTGGTGATCTACTGGGCCTGGAACAACTCGCTGTCGGTGCTGCAGCAGAGCGTCATCATGCGCAAGCACGGCGCCAAGATCGAACTGATCGACAACATCAAGGCGCTGTTCGTCCGCAAGAAGCCGCAGGAATAAGCCTGCAGCCGACCGCGACGCCGTCATCGCCGGGCCTGTCCCGGCGATTTCGTTTAAACTTGCCCGCGCGCGGCCCTGATCGGGCGCACGGGACCAGCCGGATACGACACACGATGGACAAGCCGACCGAATTCAAGCGCGGCGAGATCGAGGCCGGACGGCTGATGTTTGCCGCCGACTGGCAATTCGTGGCCGCGGCCAATACCGAGGTCTCGCTGCCGCCGATGCGCGGCGTCGAGATCGCCTTTGCCGGCCGCTCCAATGTCGGCAAGTCGAGCCTGATCAACGCGCTGACCGGCCGCAAGGCGCTGGCGCGCACCTCGCGCACCCCCGGCCGCACCCAGGAACTGATTTTCTTCACCGGCGGCGGCAACCTCAACATCGTCGACATGCCGGGCTACGGCTACGCCGCCGCCGCCAAATCCAAGATCGCCGCCTGGACGGCGCTGATCGACGCGTTCCTGCGCGGCCGCTCCAACCTGGCCCGCGTCTATGTGCTGATCGACGCCCGTCATGGCATCAAGGATACCGACGCGCCGACCTTCGAGGCGCTGCGCCGCGCCGCCGTGAGCTTCCAGCTCATCCTGACCAAGGCCGACGCCATTTCCGCGGCCGAGCTGGCCGCGCGCGTTGCCGAGGTCGAGACGGCGCTGATCAAGCTGCCGGCCGCATTTCCGCAGGTTCTGGCCACCTCGGCGCATGACGGCAAAGGCATTCCGGAGCTGCGCGCGTCGATCGCCCGGCTGCTGGCCGAGCGGCGCCGCTAACCCAAGGATCGCACCGATGAACCAGGTTCTGATTGCCTTGGCCGGACTGATGGGCGCCTTCGGCGTCGTGCTGGCCGCCGCCGGCGCCCACGGCAAACCCGGCGCAGGGCTCGACAGCGCCGGCTATCTGCTGCTGATCCACGCGGTGGCCATCGTCGCCGTTGTTGCCGCCGCCGGGCTGGTCCAGCGCCCGCTCGCGACCGTTGCGCTGGCCGGCTTTGTCCTCGGCGCCGGGCTGTTCGCCGCCGATGTGGCCGCCCGCGCCTGGCTCGGCACCCGGCTGTTTCCGATGGCCGCGCCGGCCGGCGGCGTCATCATGATCCTCAGTTGGGTGACGCTGGCCGTGGCGGCGCTGGCGGCGATGCGCGCGTAAGCTGACACCCCTTCCGTCCGGCGGCGACCGCCGGTACAAGGACCCGCCCGTCCTTCGCGAGACCCGTTCATGACCGATCCTCAGGAACAAGCCCGCATTCTGTCCGAGGCGCTGCCGCACATGCAGCGCTATGACGAGGAAATCGTCGTCGTGAAATATGGCGGTCATGCCATGGGCGACGAAGCGGCCGCGCGCGATTTCGCCCGCGACATCGTGCTGCTGGAGCAGGCGGCGATCAATCCCGTGGTGGTCCATGGCGGCGGGCCGCAGATCGCGGCCATGCTGAAGAAGCTCGGCATCAAGTCGGAATTCGCCGCCGGGCTGCGCATCACCGATGCGGCCACCGTCGAGATCGTCGAGATGGTGCTGGCCGGTTCGATCAACAAGCAGATCGTCGGCTACATCAACGCCGCCGGCGGCAAGGCCATCGGCCTCTGCGGCAAGGACGGCAACATGGTGACGGCGCGCAAGGCCAGCCGCACCGTGGTCGATCCGGATTCGATGATCGAGAAGGTGGTCGATCTCGGCTTTGTCGGCGAACCGGACAAGGTCGACCTGTTCGTGCTCAACGCCGTGCTCGGCAAGGAGATGATCCCGGTGCTGGCGCCGGTGGCGACGTCGGCCGACGGCGGCACCTTCAACGTCAACGCCGACACCTTTGCCGGCGCCATTGCCGGCGCGCTGAAGGCCAAACGGCTGCTGCTGCTCACCGACGTGCCGGGCGTGCTGGACAAGTCGAAGAAGCTGATCCCCGAACTGTCGATCGCCGATGCGCGGCGGCTGATTGCCGACGGCACCATTTCCGGCGGCATGATCCCCAAGGTCGAGACCTGCATCTATGCACTCGACCAGGGCGTCGAGGGCGTCGTCATCATGGACGGCAAGGTGCCGCACGCGGTGCTGCTGGAGCTGATGACCGACCATGGCGTCGGCACGCTGATGCACCGGTAGGGCGGAGGACGCGGGCGGGCGATTTGTGATAGAGTGGCATCATGATGAGCAAGCTCAAGGACGTGCTGGACCGGGTCGGGACCTGGCCGGACGAGGCTCAGCAGGAACTGGCCGAGGTCGCGCTCGAAATCGAGGCCGGATTCCGCGGCGGGGACTACCACGCCACCGCTGACGAATTGCGGGCCATCGATGAGGCCGACGCAAGTAGCGTGGCGTCCGACGACGACGTCAAAGCCGCCTTCCGGTCCTTTCGTCGTGCATGAAGGTCGAGTATTCCAATCGCGCGCTGATCGACCTGCGCAGAGCGGCGGCCGATAGCCGCGAGTTTGGCGAGGCCGTGGCCATCGCGGCTTGAAGCACGCATTGTAGCCATCGTACGGCGTATCGCCGAACATCCAAGGGCGGCGCAGGGCGTCATCGACAGGCCCGGCATTCACGTTGTTCCCTTGATCCGGTATCCCTACAAGATCTTCTACCGCGTGCATGAGGAAAGCGTGAGAATCCTGCACATCCGGCATACGTCGCGCCGGCCGTGGATCGGCGAGCGCTGACCTTTCGATGGCGACGCAGCCCCGTTGGGCTACGATCCCCGCATGATTCGAACCCCGCATGGCATCATGACCGGACTGGGCCTCGCGCTGGGCATGCTGGCAGCCTCCCCGGCGCAGGCCGAACTCTCGCTCTGCAACCGCACCAGCTACGTGATGGATGCGGCGGTCGGGCTGGAGAGGCGCGCCATCGTCTCGACCCGCGGCTGGTTTCGGGTCGATCCCGGCCAGTGCCGACAGGTCGTCGACGGACCGCTCGACATCGACATGGCCTATGTCCACGCCCGCATTGCGCCGGAATACGGCAGCGCGCCCCTGCCGCAGGCCGGGCATGCCGCGTTCTGTGTGCGCGACGCCAATTTCCAGTTCTCCGACGCGCGCGGCTGCCCGGTCAGCCAGCAGGTGCAATTCACCGCCGCCCGACCGACCGACAGCGGCCGCGGCCCGGAAATCTACCTGGCCGAGGAAGCCGACTACGACGACGCGCAGGCCCGGCTCGCCGGTATCCAGCGCCTGCTGGTGATCGCCGGTTACGATGCCAACCCGATCGACGGGCTGCAGGGCGGCAAAACGCAAGGCGCGCTGGCGAAGTTCATCGCAGACCGCAAGCTCACAGGCGACGCCGCGTCGGCGGCGGATTTCTTCGACGTGCTGCTCAACGCCGCCAATAGCCCGGAAGGCACCGGCTTTGCCTGGTGCAACGACACGCGCCATCCCGTGATGGCAACGCTGGGCATTGTCGAGGGCAGCGCGACCGTGACGCGCGGCTGGTACCGGGTGGCGCCGGGCAAGTGCGTGCGGCCGGACCTGCGCGGCGATCCGCGCCGGATCTACAGCTACGCCGAGGCGGTAGACGCCAATGCGCGGGCCATCAAACGCGGCGAAACGGTGCTGTCCTGGGGCGGCGATGTGCCGCTCTGCACGCGCGACGGGCGGTTTGAACTGAGCGATCACAAGGACTGCGCGGCGCGCGGCTTGAATTCGGCGGGTTTTGCCCTCATCGATATCGGCACGCAGCCCGCCACCACCGTCCGCTTCAGGGAACCCTAGTCTGTGCCGAATTTATCCCGTAAGACCCCGCGCGATTTCGGGCATATCGACTCCTGGGTCTTCGACCTCGACAACACCCTCTACCCGCATCATCTGCTGTGGCAGTTCATCGACGACCGCATCCGCGCCTTCATCGTCGATTTCCTGAAGGTGCCGCCGGACGAGGCGTTCCGCATTCAGAAGGACTATTACAAGCGTTACGGCACCACGATGCGCGGATTGATGACCGAGCACGGCGTCAATTCCGACGACTACCTTGAGTTCGTCCACGAGATCGACCACTCGCCGCTGGAGCCCAATCCGGCGCTCGGCGCGGCGCTGGAAAGACTGCCGGGCCGCAAGCTCATCCTCACCAATGGCACCCGCAAGCACGCCAACGCGGTGATGCGCCGGCTGAACGTGCACGAGCATTTCGAGGACGTGTTCGACATCATCGCCGCCGAACTGGAGCCGAAGCCGTCGGCCAGGACCTACGACCGTTTTCTCGCGCTGCACGGCGTCGATCCGGCCAGGGCCGCGATGTTCGAGGACCTGTCGCGCAATCTCGCGGCGCCGCATGCGCTCGGCATGGTCACGGTGCTGGTGGTGCCCGATGGCACCAAGCCGGTGGTGCGCGAGCATTGGGAAGTCGAAGGCCGTGACGACCCGCATGTCGATCATGTCACCGACAACCTGACCGGATTTCTGGAGCGCATCATGGCCGAGCGCAGCGGCGTCAGCGGAGTCTAAGCGATGCCGGGCGAGCTTGCCGGTATTTTGCTGGCGCTGGGCCGCGTGTTGCTGGGCGGCCTGTTCGTGGTTGGCGGCGTGCGCCATTTCTTCATCGTCGACATCATCACGCCGATGATCGCGGCGCGCGGCCTGCCGAAGCCGAAGTTGGTGCTCTACGCCGGATCGGTCTTCCAGATCGCCGCCGGGCTGCTGCTGATGCTCGGCCTGTGGGTCGTTCCCGCTGCCTTCGGGCTGATTATCTTCACCGTAGCCGCATCGGTCATGCTGCTGAACTTCTGGGACATGGAAGGTCCGGCGCGCCAGTCCGCCCTCAGCACCTGCCTGAGCAATGGCGCCATTGTCGGCGGCCTGCTGATCGCCGCCGCCAGTGCCCTGTAGGCGTCAGGCGCCGCCGATCTGCTGCACGACGAGAACAAAGCCGATGCCGGCAATGCCCGCGCCGGCCAGACGCAGCGCGACCCGGTCGGACCCGCGTAGCGTCACCAGCCGCGCCAGCTGCATGGCGCCAAGCGCGATGGCGCCCTGGACGACCGCCAGCCCCAGCAGATAGGCCGCCAGCGGCGTCGCTTCCGCGCCATAGATCGCTTCACCCAGCACATAGCCGTGCAACAGTCCGGCCGCGGCGAAGACGATCAGCGCCGCAGCCGCCGTCATCGCCCGCCGCATTAGCACCAAAACGCCGAGCCCGAGGACGGACAGCGCGACTACGATCTCGGCGCCCGGCACCGGCGGGCCGTACAGGTGCAAGGCGACACCGGCCATCATCGCCAGCACGAAGCCGAGGACGAGACCGGTCGCGGCGCGGTGCGCGGCGGCGAGACAGCCGACCGCCACCACCGCGGCGAAATGATCGAGGCCGATGATCGGATGACCGAGACCCGACAACAGGCCGTCGCCGAATGTGGCGGGTGTGACGCCGCCCATCGGGTGATGCGCCAGCGCGGGTCCGGCCGCGATAACGGACGCCGATACGAGCGCGATTGACAGAACTCTGTTCACGGCATGTCCCCCGGCTTCTTCGTACCGCCGTCAGCTTAGCCCAGCCGGCCACGGACGCGAAAGCCGTCCGTGCGTTGGGCCGGCCAACGGGCCGCGGGCGCGCCCGCTTGACAGGCTCCCGGCTTTGACCCGACAAGGCTGACCGACGCCGCAGCGGCTCGCATAAACGGATTTTGACATGTCGAAGAACAACCTCGCCACGCTCGCCAAGACCATCGACGACGCCTTCGACAACCGCGATGCCGTCAGCGCGAAGACCAAAGGCGCGGTGCGCAAGGCGGTCGATACCGCGCTCGGCCTGCTCGACAGTGGCGAGGCCCGCGTCGCCGAGCGCCAGAGCGACGGGATGTGGCAGGTCAATCAGTGGCTGAAGAAGGCCGTGCTGCTGTCGTTCCGGCTCAACGACATGAGCGTGATCGCCGGCGGCCCGGGCAAGGCGGCGTGGTGGGACAAGGTCGACTCCAAGTTCAAGGGCTGGACCGCCCCCAAATTCCGCAAGGCCGGCTTCCGCGCCGTGCCGGGCTCGGTCGTGCGCCGCTCCGCCTTCATCGCGCCGGGCGTGGTGCTGATGCCGTCCTTCGTCAACCTCGGCGCCTATGTCGACAGCGGCACCATGATCGACACCTGGGCCACCGTCGGCAGCTGCGCGCAAATCGGCAAGAACTGTCACATCTCCGGCGGTGTCGGCATCGGCGGCGTGCTGGAGCCGTTGCAGGCAGGCCCGGTGATCATCGAGGACAATTGCTTTGTCGGCGCCCGCTCGGAAGTCGCCGAAGGCGTCATCCTGCGCGAAGGCGCGGTGCTGTCGATGGGCGTGTTCCTCGGCGCCTCGACCAAGATCGTCGACCGCGCCAGCGGCAACGTCACGCAGGGCGAGGTGCCGCCCTACTCCGTCGTGGTGCCCGGCACGCTGCCTGGCAAGGACGGCGGCCCGGGCCTGTATTGCGCGGTGATCGTCAAGCGCGTCGACGAGCGCACGCGCTCCAAGACCAGCATCAACGAGCTGCTCCGGGATTGACCGGGCACCCGAACCGTCGGATTCTGCGCCCCATGAGCCGTGAAATCGAAATTCAGGCCCGATGGGATGGCGACGCCAGCGTCTGGATCGCCACCAGCACCGACGTGCCGGGTCTGGTTGTCGAAGCCGATACCTGGGCGTCGATGATCGAGGAAGTTCGGCTCGTCCTTCCAGAGCTTTTGGAAGTGGCCGGTCGGGGCCAGGAAAACCTGTCGCTGACCTTCAAGGCGGAAGAGCATCTTGATCTCGCCGGGACCTGATGGCCGATTTCTACCGCGAACTCGTGGCAATCCTGCGCGAAGCCGGTTGCAGCTTGATCCGAAGCGGCAAGGGCAGCCACGAGATCTGGTTCAGTCCGATCACCCAGCGGCCTGTCACCGTTCCCCGCACCACCAAGTCGCGGCACACAGCCAATGATGTGCTAAAGCAAGCCGGTCTTCCGAAGCAGTTCTGACCCGGCGCTATGCCTGCGATGGTGCAATCGAATTTATTCAGGTCACGCCGGACGAGCCTTACGATGAATCTGTCCTACCTCTTCTTCAGTTTCGACGGCCGCATCAGCCGCCAGCCTTACTGGCTGGCGTTCTGCGTGCTGGTGCCGGCGACTCTCGGCGCCGCCATGATGGCCGCCTCGGTCGGCGGCGTGCGGGCTGTCGCGCTGGTCGAACTGGCCTTTCTGTATCCGGAACTGGCGGTCATCGTGAAGCGCGCCAATGACCGCGAAATGCCGAGCTGGATCGTGCTCTGCTATTTCGTGCTGAGCGTGCTCGTCAGCGGCCTCGGTCTGTTCGGCGTCGGGCTGGAAGACGCCGCCGGCGAACCGAACACCTTGTACTGGATCGTGCTGTTGCCGCTGCTCGCCGTTGGGCTGTTCATCCTGGTCGAACTGGGATTTCGTCCCGGCGTCAGCGGGCCCAATCAATACGGTCCGGATCCGCTTCAGGGAAAGACATGACGACACCCGCCGACCCGATCGAAATCGCCCGCGACCTGCTGCGCTGCCCGTCGGTGACGCCGGCCGAAGGCGGCGCCCTCGCGTTCCTGGAAAAGGTGCTGACGGCGGCGGGCTTCACCGTGCACCGCATGACCTTCCACGAACCCGGCGCCGAGGATGTCGAGAACCTCTATGCCCGCATCGGCACAGAAGGCCCGCACCTGATGTTCGCCGGGCACACCGACGTGGTGCCGCCGGGTGACGAGGCCGCCTGGACCCATCCGCCGTTCGCCGGCGCGGTCGACAACGGATTGCTGTACGGCCGCGGCGCGGTCGACATGAAAGGCGGTATCGCCTGCGCGGTCGCCGCCACGCTCGACCACCTCGCCGCCAACGGCGGCAAGCCAAAAGGCTCGATCTCGTTTCTGATCACCGGCGATGAGGAAAGCATTGCCGTCAACGGCACGCCGAAGCTGCTGGCCTGGGCGGCCGAGCGCGGCGAGAAATTCGATCACTGCATTCTGGGCGAGCCGAGCAACCAGGACGCCATGGGCGACACCATCAAGATCGGCCGCCGCGGTTCGCTCAACGGCCATCTGATCGTCACCGGCACGTCCGGCCACGTCGCCTATCCGCACCGCGCCGACAACCCGGTGCGCGGCATCGCCACGCTGATCGCCGCGCTGCAGTCCGAGCCGCTCGACGACGGCAGCGACACCTTCCAGCCGTCGAACCTCGAATTCACCACCATCGACGTCGGCAACAAGACCGTGAACCTCATTCCCAGCGAGGCGCGGGCGCGGTTCAACATCCGCTTCAACGACCGCCATACGCTGGAGTCGCTGAAGGCGCTGATCGAACAGCGCGCGGCGAAAGCCGCCGGTGGCAAGATCCGCCACGCCTTCAAATGGGAGCCGTCGAACGCCGGCGTGTTCGTCACCAAGCCCGGGCCGTTCACGGATCTGGTGTCGACCGCCGTCGCGCAGGTCACCGGCCGGACGCCGGAGCTGTCGACCACCGGCGGCACCTCGGACGCGCGCTTCATCACGCATTTCTGCCCGGTGGTCGAATTCGGCCTGGTCGGCCAGACCATGCACGCGATCGACGAACGTGTGCCGGTGGCTGATCTGACGATGCTGACGATGATCTACAGCAATATCTTGGACCGGTATTTTGCCTAAGGCTGTCATGCCTCTCCGCCGTCATTGCCGGGCTTGACCCGGCAATCCATGAGGCGGCACGTCAAAAGAAGCCTTACGTCAGCTTGTCGCGCGTTGCAGGCGCATCATGGATGCCCGGGTCAAGCCCGGGCATGACCGTCGAGAGGCCTCAGGGTCCCCGCCTCACCCTTCCAGCTTCGCATCCAGCGTGATCTTGGCGTTCAGCAGCTTCGACACCGGACACCCCGCCTTGGCCTTGGCCGCCAGTTCCTGAAACTTGGCATCGTCGGCGCCGGGGATTTTCGCCTTCAGCGTCAGATGCACCGCGGTGATGGCGAAGCCGTCGGCCTGCTTCTCGAGCGTCACGTCGGCCTGCGTTTCCATCTTCTCGGCGGTGAGCTTGGCTTCGCCGAGCATGAGCGACAGCGCCATGGTGAAGCAGCCGGCATGCGCCGCGCCGATCAGTTCTTCGGGATTGGTGCCGGCCTTGCCTTCGAAGCGGCTGGAAAATCCGTAGGGATAGTCCTTGAGCGCGCCGCTCTTGGTGGAGATGGCGCCCTTGCCATCCTTGATGCCGCCCGACCAGACCGCCGATCCATATGTGCTCATGCTGGAACTCCTGTGAATGACAACGTGCGTCCGGGATATAGGGCGCTAGGCGCGAGATGCCACGGAAGGAACCGGCCTTTCGGAGCCAGCCGTCAGTAATCGACCCGCATCAGATACAGCCCGTCCGGCGGCGCCACCTGGCCGCAGGCGGTGCGGTCGCGGGCCGCCAGCGCCGCCGACAGATCGTCGGCGCTCCATTTGCCGTCGCCGACCGCCACCAGCGAACCGACCATCGAGCGCACCTGGTTGTGCAGGAACGATCGCGCCGAGGCCAGCACATGAATGTCGACGCCGTCGCGGATGACGTCGAGCTGGTCGAGCGTCTTCTCCGGCGACGCCGCCTGACATTCGGTCGAGCGGAAGGTCGTGAAGTCGTGTTTGCCGACCAGCCGCTGCGCGGCCGCGTGCATCGCCGCGGCGTCGAGCGGCCGCGCCACCCGCCAGGCATATTTCAGATCGAAGGTGAGATCGGGCCGCCGGTTGACGATGCGATAGAGATAATGCCGCTTGCGCGCCGACATGCGGGCGTTGAACGCATCGTCGACCACTTCCGCCGACAGCACCGCGACCGGGTGCGGCCGCAGATGCGCGTTGAGCGCGTCGCGCACGGTGTCTGTTTCCCAGTCCTTCGCCAGATCGATATGCGCCACCTGGCCGCGCGCGTGAACGCCGGCATCGGTGCGGCCGGCGCCCTGCACCAGAATCCGCTCGCCGGTCAGCGCCTCGACGGCACTCGTCAACACGCCCTGCACGGTGACCTGATCGGCCTGCGTCTGCCAGCCGCAGAACGGCGCGCCGTCATATTCGACAATGAGTTTGTAGCGCGGCATCAGGGCGGCCCATGGCGGCCGTATCCGGCCTTGGCCGAAGCAGTAGCGGTGAATGCGGCGCAAGTCACGGCCACGTCAGGCCAGGCCATCGAACGGCGCCGGATAACGGACCAGGCCATGCTCGGGCGGGTCGTCCGCCAGCGTCAGCGCCATGAAGTACTCACCCGCGTAATCGGAGACAAAGGCCCGCGCGGCCTCCAGCGAGAAACCAAAGCGCTGGTAGAAGAGCGGATCGCCGACCACGAAGGCGAGGCGTTCGCCGTTCTCCTTGAGCTGCGTCAGGCTGGCGCGTGTCAGCGCCGACCCCATGCCGCTACGCTGATGCGACGGAGCGACGCCCAACGGGGCCAGCGCCACCGCGTTGCGGACGTCGCGCGGCGTCTCGATCAGCAGACGGGGCCAGGCGATATAGCCGACGACGGCGTCGTTCTCGACCGCCACCAGTGCCAGCACCAGATCGCCGGCGGCGCGCAGCCGGTCGACCAGGTCGCCCTCCGCCGGGCCGCCGAAAGCAGCGTCCAGGACGTTGCGGATCGCCGCGGCCTCGCCAGGCCGTTCCGGCCGGATCGTGACCTGCGGCGCGCTGGTCATGTCAGTGGGGTCCCCCGCGCCACCGCGGTGCCGCGCAGGAATTCGTCGGCCTGCATCGGCTGCTTGCCGGCACGCTGCAACTCGACCAGCCGCACCGCGCCGTCGCCGCAGGCGATGGTCAGACGGTCGTCAAGCGCAACGCCGGGCATTCCACGGCCCTCGCCTTTGGTCGAGCGCCGCACCTTCACCCGCACGCCACCGAGTTCGAACCAGGCGCCGGGAAACGGCGACAGGCCGCGGATGTGGTTGTGCACGTCGCGCCAGGGCCGGGTCCAGTCGATGCGCGACTCGGCCTTGGCGATTTTCTGCGCATAGGTGACACCGGTGTCCGGCTGCGGGACCGCCTCAAGCGCACCAGCCTCAAGCGTCGTCAGCGCTTCAACCATCGACGCGGCGCCGAGCGGTGCCAGCGCGTCGTGCAGTTCGCCGGCGGTCATGTCGGCGCCGATCGGCAGCGCCCGCATCAGGACCACCGCGCCGGTATCGAGACCTTCGTCCATCTGCATGATGCTGATACCGCTTTCGCGGTCGCCCGCCATCACCGCCCGGTTGATCGGCGCGGCGCCGCGCCAGCGCGGCAGCAGCGAGGCGTGCACGTTGAAGCAGCCGAGCCGGGGTGCCTCCAGTAGGGATTTCGGCAGGATCATCCCATACGCGACCACCACCGCCGCATCGGCGTTGTGGGCGCGAAACGTGGCCTGCGCCTCCTCGGTCTTCAGCGTTGAAGGCGTCAGCACCGGGAGACCGAGCCGCCGCGCTTCGCGCTCGACCGGCGTGATCTGCATCTCCATGCCGCGCCGCGCCGGCTTGGCCTCGCGGGTATAGACGGCGGCGATGTCGTGGCCCGCGGCGGCGAGCGAAAGCAGCGTCGGCACCGCGAAATCGGGCGTGCCCATGAAGATCAGGCGAAGGGGCATGAGCTGGCCTTGGCGTTAGCGGAGATCAGGCGGGTCGAACGGGTTGATAAGTTCAATTTCAAGCCCGCTAAAATCTGCAATGTCGCGCGTTGCTATCGCCATCTTGTTTGCCACAGCTATCGAAGCAATCAACGCATCCATCGGCATGATCGGTCTGCCAGCTTCCATTCTTTTTGAAACGATCCGGCCAAACTCGTGAGCGCATTCGCGATCGAACGCCAAGACCCTACCTTGAAATAGTCTGATCTCCGCATGAGTCACCAGCCGCTCAAGCTCATCCCGTCGCCGCCCGGCAGGAAGACGCTCGATGCCGAAACGCATCTCGGCAAGAACCGGGGCACAAATGAATAAATCCTCGTGCGGGAAACTATCGAGCCAGGAACGCACCGACTCGTTCGGCCTGGGCTGGAACGCGTCCGATACAACGTTGGTATCGAGGATAATCATTTAAAATCGGGCGGGTCGCCAATTGTGCCTGGAATTTCGAAGACCAAGTCAGCGCCACGAACATCGTCCGGCACCATTTCGTAAAGCAGCGTGCCAAGCCCCTTATTCGGCTTTTCCGCTGCCGTTCCCGCGCGGAGGATGCTCTTCGCTTCTTCCGACAAACTACGTCCATGCGTGCGGGCACGCTTTTCAAGTTCGCGTTTAAGCTTGGCATCGATATTTCGAACCAGCAGGTCGGTCATTTTTGCTCCCGTTGATATCAATGATATCAAAACGGCGACCGGACGTCAAAATACCTGATTATAAAGCAATTTCAAATGCTTAGTGCAATACAAACTCAGCCAATATGGTGCGACGGCTCTTTGTCATCGGACAGGCCGTCGGAATTCGGCTTGTCACCGCCGCTCAGCTTGGCCGCCTTCTTGAATTTCTTCATGACGCGGTCGCGCTTGAGCTTGGAGATGTGGTCGATGAACAAGACGCCGTTGAGGTGGTCGATCTCGTGCTGCAGGCAGGTGGCGAGCAGGTCGGTCGCCTCGATCTCCTGCGGCTTGAGGTCGATGTCGAGATATCTGACCTTCACGGTCAGCGGCCGCTCGACCTCTTCGTAATACTCCGGGATCGACAGGCAGCCTTCCTCGTAGACCGACGCGTCATCCGAGGACCAAACGATTTCCGGGTTGATGAACAGCCGCGGCTCCGGCGGGTCGTCCTTCTTGGCCAGGTCCATGGTGACCACGCGCTGCGGCACGCCGATCTGGATCGCGGCCAGGCCGATGCCGGGCGCCGCGTACATGGTCTCGTACATGTCGTCGATCAGGGTCCGCAGCGGCTTGTCGACCGTCTTCACGGGTTCCGAGACGAGCCGCAGCCGTTTGTCGGGGAGGATGAGAATGTCGCGGATCGCCATGCGCGCGATTTAAGCGGTGTATCCGGTGCGGTCAATGCGAGCCTTGGACTTGAGCACCGGCCGCTCCCGGCCTAACGTTCGCTCTTCGTTCGCCTCCCCCGCCCGAATCACGCTAGAAGCGCCGCATGCCGCAAACCCTCGACCAGCTCATGCAATTGCCCGTGCCGCTGCCCCTGATGTTCGGGGTCGCGGTCCTGATCGCCCTCGGCGTGGTGGCGATCATCGTCATCCTGTTGCGCCCGCGCGCGCCTGTGACCGATCCGGCGGCCGAACAGCGCATCACCGATCTCAATGCCCGGGTGCAGACCATGGGCGAACTGCTGGCGCGCGCCCAGGGTCAGTTGCAGCAGACGGTGCACGAGCGGCTGGACGCGGTCAGTTCCCGGCTCGGCGAGTCGATGCAGAACTCGACCAAGCACACCACCGATCATCTGCAGCAACTGCACGCCCGGCTGGCGGTGATCGACAATGCGCAGAAGAACATCACCGATCTGGCCGCCCAGGTCACCAGCCTGCAAAGCGTGCTGAGCAACAAGCAGACCCGCGGCGCCTTCGGCCAGGGTCAGCTCGAGGCGATCATTGCCGACGTCCTGCCCAAGGGCGCCTACGAATTCCAGTACACGCTGTCGAACCGGACGCGGCCGGACTGCGCCATCTTCATGCCGGACTCCGGGCCGCTGATCATCGACGCCAAGTTTCCGCTCGAGGCCATGACCGCGGTGCACGGCGCCGAAAGCGACGAGGAGCGCAAGGCCGCCGGACAGCGCGTCCGGCAGGACATCGCCAAACACATTTCGGATATCGCCGGCAAATATTTGATCCCGGGCGAGACCCAGGACATCGCGCTGATGTTCATTCCGTCGGAATCGGTCTATGCCGATCTGCACGAGCGGTTCGAGGACGTGGTGCAGCGCGCCCACCGCGCCCGCGTCATGATCGTGTCGCCGACGCTGATGGTGATGGCGATCCAGATCATCAAGCAGGTGCGCAAGGACGTCGAGATGCGCGAGGCCGCCCACCAGATCCGCACCGAAGTCGGCTACATCATGAAGGACGTGCGCCTGCTCGGCGAGCGCGTGCGCAAGCTGCAAACGCATTTCGGCCAGGCCAACGAGGATGTCGTCAACATCCTCACGTCGGCCGGCCGCATCGAGAAGCGCGCCACCAATATCGAGGAGCTCAACTTCGACGACGCGGGGCCCGCGACCGCCGACATCATCGCGGCGCCGATGACGCGCAAGCTCGGAGCCGCGGAGTGAGAAATGACTCGTCATGGCCGGGCTTGTCCCGGCCATCCACGTCTTTATCCTGCAGCAGGCCAAAAAAGTCGTGGATGCCCGGCACAAGGCCGGGCATGACGGCGGGGACGACATCGCCATGACCGCCGCCCCCGATACACCCGCCCGCCCCTCCTTCGCCGACGCGCTGACCGTCTATCTGAAGCCGCGCGTCCTGATCGTCCTGTTCCTCGGCTTCTCGTCCGGGCTGCCGCTGGCGCTGTCCGGCTCGACGCTGCTGATCTGGATGCGCGAGTCCGGCGTCGATCTCGGCACCATCGGCCTGTTCGCGCTGGTCGGCACGCCCTACACCGTCAAGTTCCTGTGGGCGCCCGTGGTCGACGCGCTGAACGTGCCGCTGCTGTCGCGCTGGCTCGGACGCCGGCGCGGCTGGCTGGTGCTGTCGCAACTGCTGCTGATGGCGGCGACGCTGTTCCTGGCGATCTGCGACCCGGTCAACGCGCCGGCTTTGGTGGCGCTCGGCGCGCTGCTGGTCGCGACCGCTTCGGCGACGCAGGACATCGTCATCGACGCGTTCCGGGTCGAGAGCCTGCCGGAGAGCGAACAAGCCGCCGGCATGGCGTCCTACGTCGCCGCCTATCGCGTCGGCATGCTGGTTTCGACCGTCGGCGCGCTGTATTTCGTCACCGGCTTTGAGGCGCTGGGCTATGACCGCGCCTCGGCCTGGGCGGCGGGCTATGTGGTGATGGCGGCGCTGGTCGGCATCGGTATTGTCACCACGCTGCTGGCGACCGAGCCGGACAAATCGCTGGCGGTGCAGGCCGACCATGCCGCGCACACAAAGGACAATCCGCTCAAGCGCGTCACCTTGGCAGCCGTGAGCGCGTTCACCGACTTCCTGACGCGCGACGCCGCCATTGTCGTGCTGGTGTTCGTGGTGTTTTACAAATTCTGCGACGCCTTCGCCGGCATCATGACGGCGCCCTTCGTCATCGACATCGGCTTCACCCGCACCGACTACGCCAATATCGTCAAGGGCGCGGGGCTGGCCGCGCTGCTGGTCGGCGGTTTTGCCGGCGGCGCGCTGGCGCGGGCCTATCCGCTCGCCACCGTGCTGTGGATCGGCGCCCTGCTGCAGATGGCGTCCAACCTGATGTTCTCGTGGCAGGCCTGGGTCGGCCTCAACCACTGGGCGCTGGTCGTCACCATCGTCGTCGAAAACTTCACCGGCGCCATCGGCACCGTGATCTTCGTCGCCTACCTGTCGGCGCTGTGCAAGAACCCGCTGCACACCGCGACGCAGTTCGCGCTGCTGACGGCGCTCGCCGCAGTCGGCCGCACCTATCTGTCAGCCGGCGCCGGCTATGTCGCGGCGGCGACCGGCTGGTCGGTGTTCTTCGCGCTCAGCGCGCTGACCGCGATCCCGGGCCTGATCCTGTTGTGGTGGCTGCAGCGGCGCGGCCATTTCGACGGGCTGGCGGCGAAGAAAAGCTAGCGGCGTCAGAACAGCGTCCGCTGCTTCATCGCGGCCGACAGCGTGCCCTCGTCGAGATAATCCAGTTCGCCGCCGACCGGAACGCCATGCGCCAGCCGCGTCAGCTTGACGTTGGCGTCCTGCAACAGCTCGGTGATGTAATGCGCCGTGGTCTGGCCATCGACCGTGGCGTTGAGCGCCAGGATGACCTCCGTGACCGGCTCGGCGTGCACGCGCGAGATCAGCGCGTCGATGGTCAGGTCCTGCGGGCCGACGCCGTCGAGCGGCGACAGCGTGCCGCCGAGCACGTGATAGCGGCTGTTGACGGCATGGGCGCGCTCCAGCGCCCACAGATCGGCGACATCGGCGACGACGACGATGATCGACGGATCGCGGCGCGGGTCGGTGCAGACGGTGCAGGGGTTCTGCGTATCGATATTGCCGCAGGTCTTGCAGACCACAATCTTGTCCATCGCCGTCTGCAACGCGCCGGTCAGCGGCGCCATCAGCAGTTCGCGCTTCTTGATGAGATGCAGCGCGGCGCGCCGCGCCGAGCGCGGGCCCAATCCGGGCAGCCGCGCCAGCAGCTGGATCAGACGCTCGATTTCGGGTCCGGCGACGGCGGTGGGCATATCTTTTCTTTCTTCCCTCTCCCCGTTTTACGGGGAGCGGGTGACCCGAGCAAAGCGAGGGTCGGGTGAGGGGCGAAGCGAGCTGTGCATAAATGATAAATGCCCCTCACCCGCCTCGTGCGCCAAAGCGCACTCGGCACCCTCTCCCCGCTTCGCGGGGCGAGAGAAGCTACCCCAGCCCCAAACCCGGCGGCAGCGGCAGGCCGCCGGTGACGGCTTTCATCTTTTCCTGCATCACCGCCTCGGCCTTGCGCTTGGCGTCGCTGTGCGCGGCCACCAGCAGATCCTCGACGATGTCCTTCTCCGACGGCTTGTAGAGCGACTCGTCGATCTTCACGCCCTTGAGATCGCCTTTCGCGGTCAGGCGCACACTGACCATGCCGCCGCCGGCGCTGCCCTCGACCTCGATGGTGTCGAGCTCGGCCTGCATCGCCTGCATCTTCGACTGCAACTGCGCGGCCTGCTTCATCAAGCCGAGAAAATCCGCCATTGACTAGTCCTCTTCTTCTTCGGGCCCGGCGTCGGCGGGCATGTCGCTGCCGTCCGGTGCATTCTGGGTGACGCCGACAATCTTGGCGCCGGGGAAACGGTTGAGCACGGCCTGTACCAGCGGATCGCTCTGCACGCCGAGTTCGAGGTCGGCCTGCCGCGCCGCGCTCTGCGCCCGCATGGTCGGTGCGCCCTGCTCCTTGGACACCACCACCATCCAGCGCTTGCCGGTCCAGGCCTGCAGTTTGCGGGTCAGGTCGTGCGCCAGCGCGCGCGGCGCGTTTTCTTCCAAGGCTATTTCGAGATGGCCGTCCTCGCAGCGCACCAGCCGCACGTCGCGCTCCAGCGCCATCTTCAAGGCGATGTCGCGCTTGTCCGCCACCAGTGCGATCAACGCCTCGAACGAACCGATGGTTATGGTCGGCGCGGCTTCGGGCTCGTTGAGTTGCGCGACCGGCTCATCGGACGGGCGCGGCGACGCCATGGCCGACGACCGCGGCACGCTGCGCGGTGCATCATAACGCGGCGCGCTTTGCGAGGCACTCGACGCGGACGACGCCGAACTCGACGCCCCGCCGCCATTGCTCGAGGCGCGCGCGGTCGACGACGACGCGCCGCCCTCGCCCAGCGCCTTGACCACCTCGTCCGGCGTCGGCAAATCGGCGGCGTAGGCAATGCGCACCAGCACCATTTCCGCGGCGGCGACCGGACGGCCCGACGCCTGCACTTCGCTGAAGCCCTTGAGCAGCATCTGCCAGGTGCGCGACAGCACGCGCATCGACAGCTTCTCGGCAAAGCCGCGGCCGCGCACACGCTCGGCTTCCGACAGCGATACGTCGTCGGCGACCGTCGGCACCACTTTCACGCGGGTGACGAAGTGGGTGAATTCGGCGAGATCGCTCAGCACCACCGCCGGATCGGCGCCGATGTCGTACTGCGCCCGCAATTCGGTCAGCGCGCCGGCGACGTCGCCTTTCATCAGCGCCTCGAACAGATCGACGACGCGGACGCGGTCGGCCAGTCCCAGCATCTGCCGCACGTCTTCGGCCCGCACCGGCCCGGCGGCATGGGCGATGGCCTGATCGAACAGCGACAGGCTGTCGCGCACCGAGCCTTCGGCGGCACGCGCAATCAACGCCAGCGCGGCCGGCTCCGTTTCGATGCTTTCCCTGGCGGCAATGTCTTCGAGATGGCTGACCAGCAGCGCGGCATCGACGCGGCGCAGATCGAAGCGCTGGCAGCGCGACAGCACCGTCACCGGCACCTTGCGGATTTCGGTGGTGGCGAAAATGAACTTGGCGTGCGGCGGCGGCTCTTCCAGCGTCTTCAGCAGCGCATTGAACGCCGCACCCGACAGCATGTGCACTTCGTCGAGAATGTAGACCTTGTAGCGCGCCGACACCGGGGCGTAGCGGATGGCGTCGTTGATCTGGCGCACGTCATCGACGCCATTGTGCGAGGCGGCATCCATTTCCAGCACGTCGATGTGGCGGCTGTCGATGATGGCCTGGCAGTTCACGCCGAGCGCCGGCATGTCGATGGTCGGCCCTTTGACCGAGCCGTCCGGCAGTTCGTAGTTGAGCGCGCGGGCGATGATGCGCGCGGTCGTGGTCTTGCCGACGCCGCGCACGCCGGTGAGAATCCAGGCCTGCGGGATGCGGCCGCTCTCGAACCCGTTCGAGATGGTGCGCACCATGGCATCCTGGCCGATCAGGTCGGTGAAGCTGGCCGGGCGGTATTTGCGCGCCAGCACGCGATAGCCGGCGGCGTCGGCACCGGGGTCGCTGGCCTGACCGCCTTTTGCAATATCGCTCATCGTGCCATCCGCCCTGGCGCGTCGAGGACGCGCGTAAACGCGCTTCTGTCCGCGCACGGCGCCGAGCTGTTCGCTTCGCTCGCGGAAATCAGGTGGGAGGCTGACGAGCGACCCGATCCGTGCTCGTTAGGGCTGCTTCCTTCCGGATCTGACCCGGTTGGCGAGTGGTTCGTCCACCGCCAACCTCCCGCGCCCTATATCGGGCGAACGGGCGCGGAAAGCAAGCGCGCAGCAGAGCCTCCGAAATGATGGGGAAAGCTCATGGAATTGAGCTTTTCTGACGGAAAAATCCCAGCGACGCGGCTGCGGGCCGGTTCCCGCGTTCAGCCCGGATTGGCGTAGGAGGTGTACTGTTTTTCCTCGACGAAATCCGACTTCAACAGCGTGTTGATCTCACGCTTGAGCTCGGCGCGGGTATCGTTGTTGACGTAGACCGCGCGCGCCAGTGCGATGAACTGCGCGTCGAACGCGCCCGCGGCCTCCTTGGCGCGGATATCGTCTTCGATCGTCCAGAGCGTCTCGTTGATCGCCGTCAGCTTCCGCTTGAGCGCCGCGAGTTCATCCGACGGCCGCGACGCCTGCAGCACCTTGTCCAGCGCCGCGCGCTCGCGCCGCACATTGGCGACCGCGGCCGGCGACGTCAGCCGCTGCTCCTTGATCTCGAGAATCGTCAATTTGTCGACGAGTTCGCCCCACGACACTTCGACGGTTGGTGCTCCGGCCATTGCGCTCGTTCCCGCTTTGAAAGTGGCGCCTGTTTAGTCGCTGCGGGGCCGGGGGACAAGCTGCCGGCCGGTTTGCGCCGACGCCCGTTCTGGCGCAGAAAGACGCGCTTTCTGGAGCCCCGATGTGACCACCCCGCTCTCCCTGCCGACACACCCGCGCATCCTGGTGGTGAGCCTGCGCCGCATCGGCGACGTGCTGCTGACCACACCGCTGATCCGCAGCCTGCGGCGCGCCTGGCCTGACGCACATATCGACGTGCTGGTGTTCAGCGGCACACACGGCATCCTCGCCGGCAATCCCGATATTAACGAGGTCATCGCCATCCCCGAACGTCCGGGCGCCATGGCCTCGCTGCGGCTGCTGACGCGCCTGTTCAAGCGCTACGACCTGGCGGTGACGACGCAGACCGGAGACCGGCCGACATTCTATGCCACAATCGCCGGACGCCGGACCGGCGGCCTCGCGCCCGACAGCTCAAGCCTCGGCAGCGCTTGGAAGCGCTGGTTGCTGAGCCGCAGCATTGAAGTTCCCGGCAATATCCACCGTGTCGAGCAAATGCTGCTGCTGGCGCGGTCGCTCGGCATTGAGGCGGTGCCGCAGGTGGTGTGCCCCGCCGGCGCCGCCCCGGCCGGCATCGACACCGGCGCGAAATATGCCGTCATTCATGCCGCGCCGATGTTTGCCTACAAGGAATGGAGCCGCGACGGCTGGCGCGCGCTCGCCGCCGGGCTGAACCAGCGCGGCCTGACGGTGATCGCCATCGGCGGTCCGGGCGAGGCGGAGAAAGCCTATCTCGATGAGGTGTGGCAGGGCATCGCCCCGGTGCATCAGGTGCGATGGCCGGCGACCATGGCGCTGCTCGAGAACGCCAGCGTCTATATCGGGCCCGACACCTCCGTCACACATCTGGCGGCGGCAGCCAATTGCCCGACGGTGGCGCTGTTCGGACCGATGGACCCGCGCGTCTGGGGACCGTGGCCCGCGGGCGGACTGGACGTGCCATGGGACGCCAGCGGCACCATTCAGCACCGCGGCAATGTCTGGATCGTGCAGAACCCGCTGCCCTGCCTGCCGTGCCTGAAGGAAGGCTGCGAGCGCCACATCAACAGCCGCAGCGTCTGTCTCGACGAGCTGCGGCCGGAACAGGTGCTGGCCGCCGTCGATCGCGCGCTGGAGCCGACGTGACCGCGCCTTGCGCCGCCGCGCCATCCCCGCATCATGCCGGTATGGCCGAATCGACCTGGTCTCTGCACCCGCAAATCGACGCTGACTCCGTCACCGTCGGCGATCTGGCGCTGTCGCGCCTGCTGCTGGCGAATGACGCCAATTTCCCCTGGACCATCCTGGTGCCGCGCCGCGCCGGGCTGACCGAGATCATCGACCTCGACGCGGCGGCGCAGGCGCAACTGCTTGGAGAAATCGACGCCGTGTCGCGCGCGCTAAAGGCGGTCACCGCCTGCGACAAGCTCAATGTCGCCGCGCTCGGCAATGTGGTGGCGCAACTGCATGTCCATGTCATTGCGCGCCGCCGCGATGATGTCGCCTGGCCGAAACCGGTCTGGGGCGCGGTTCCTGCCACCCCCTATGAACCGGCGGTGCGCGACCAACTGATTGCCGCCTTGCGCTGGCAGCTCGGGATCGGCGTCTGAATCGCGGCATGGGCCGGCGCATTGCGCTTATCGATTCGCCATGCCAATTTCCGCGCCGCATGCCCCTCCGCCCCGAACTCGGCCCCAAACCGCACCTCGGATACACCGAAAACCGCCTCGAACGCGCCGCGGAACTGCGGCTCGATGCGGCCGCCGTCGCCGCTTTGGCGGCCAACGCGCAGGCCGCCGCGTATGTGATCGGCGTCGAGATGGTCGTTCTGAAAAAGAGCGCGGGCGGCCACGATCCGCTGTTCACGCTCGACGAAGCGCGCGCCTTTGGCGCCGCGACCGAGGCCGTATTCCTCGGCCATGATGGCGCCGCCGGCCGGTTCGGCCAGGGCATCACGCCGGAAGCCGCCGAGGCACTGAAAGCACGCGACGATCTTCTGGTCACCGACCTGCGCTCGATCGCCGTGCAGGGTCTGGTGGCGCCCGAGCACCTGCCGCCGATCGCCGAGGCCAAGGCGGTGCTGAACTGGCACCACCGCCACCGTTTCTGTTCCAACTGCGGCGCGGCGACGAAGGTCGTTGCCTGCGGCTGGAAGCGCGAATGCCCGGCGTGCAGTGCCGAACACTTCCCGCGCACCGATCCGGTCGCGATCATGATGATCATCGACGGCGATAACTGTCTGCTCGGCCGCTCGCCGCGCTTTGCGCCGACCATGTGGTCGTGCCTGGCCGGCTTCATCGAGCCGGGCGAAGCGATCGAGGACGCGGTGCGCCGCGAAACCCGCGAAGAAGCCGGCATCGTCTGCGGCCGAGTGTCCTACTATCGCTCGCAACCCTGGCCGTTCCAGATGTCGCTGATGATCGGCTGCCACACCGAGGCCCTGACCCGCGACATTGTCATCGACCGGGCGGAACTTGAGGACGCCCGGTGGTTTAGCAAGGACGAGGTGGTGACGATGTTGACGCGCAGGCACCCGGGCGCGCTCACCACGCCGCCGCCGATGGCCATTGCCCATCATCTCATTCGCGCCTGGGTGGAGGACGACATCCGTTTTGACTAGGAACGACAGCAAGGCTCCGCGAATTCTCTGCGCCGGCGGCGCGGTCCAGGACATCGTCATGCGGGTCGATCAATTCCCCGCCGCCGGCAGCAAGGTACAGGCGTCCGAATTTCTCATCACCAGCGGCGGCCAGGCCGGCAATGCGGCGGTGGCAGTCGCACGGCTCGGCGGCAACGTCGCCTATCTCGGCTATGTCGGCGACGACAAGGACGAGGTCGCCAACCGCATCATCAAGACCTTCGAGAACGAGAATATCGACGTCAGCGGCGCCATCCGCGTGCCGGGAGCCAGTTCATCGGTGTCGCTGATCCTGATCGACGGCGCCGGCGAGAAGATGATCGCCACCCGCCGCGACAAGGGGCTCGGCCAGTCCGAGCCGTCCGCCGCCGAGGCCAAGGCCGCCGTCGCCGCGGCCGATGCCGTCGTTCTCGACAACCGCTACGCCAATGTCGGCCTGCCGGTCTGCGAGGCGGCGAAGTCGCGTAGCATTCCGCGCGTGCTCGATCTCGACAAGCCGGCGCCGCCCGACGATCCGTTGGTGGCCGGCTGCACGCACGTGATTTCGTCCGCTGAATCCATGCGCGACAGCACCGGGTTGAAAGACCTGTCGGCCGCGCTGCTGAAATACGGTGAAACCTACTCGGGTTTTCTCGCTGTCACTGACGGTCCCGACGGCGTCTATTGGCGCGACGGCGGCAAGGTCCACCATATGCCAGCCTACAAGGTCGAGGTGGTCGATACGCTGGGCGCCGGCGACACCTTCCATGGCGCCTTCGCGTTGCGGCTGGTCGAGACCGGCGACGAGGTCGAGGCGATGCGTTTCGCCTCCGCGGCGGCGGCGATCAAGTGCACGCGTTTCGGCGGCCTGATGGGCGCGGCGACGCGGCAAGAAGTCGAGGCGTTTCTGGAAAAGCACCCGGCCTGACGCGTTGCGGGCTGCAGAACCGGGACCTTACGAAACTCCGAGTCTGGAAAGGCCCCGGCTCAGCGGAGCAACATTCCGCTTCGCGTAATGTTGCTCCGCGTCCGGGCATGCAGCGTCACTTCTTCGACGGACAGGGCGCGCCGCAGGGCGCGCAGGCGCCGGCGAAATCCTCCGGCGACACCGCACGGCCGGCACTCGACGGGCTGTTCAGGTGGCTGCCGACGATGGCCACCACACCGAGCAGCACCACGGCGATATAGACATTGCGCATGCTTACTGCCCTTCGCGCATGATCTTCTCCGAAAACCGGTTCCCACTTTTCGGGATCATGCGCCTAGTCCCTGCTCAGGCCGAACATCGGCCGCAGCCTGATGCCGATCATGCAGCCCGGCAGCGCCGCCAGAAACCAGATCCAGCCATGCAGCGAGCCTGAGGCGATGCCGCCGACAAAGGCGCCGATGTTGCAGCCGAAGCCGAGCCGCGCACCCCAGCCCATCAGCAGGCCGCCAACGGCGGCCGCCAGCAGCGAGCCGAGCGGCGGCCAAGCGGCGCGGGCAAACGGATGGCTCGCCGCCGCCGCCGCCATGGCGCCGAACAAGAGCCCGAAATCTGTCAGGCTCGAGGTATCGCTGAGCACCGACTCGGTCAGCGCGCGCTTCGGACCGGGCCATTGCCAGAATTCGTATTGGGTCAGATCGGCGCCGAGCGCAGTGGCGATTTTGGCGCCCCACACCGTATAGCCGAATGTCACGCTCCACGGATGGCCGCCGGCAAAGAACACGCCGACGCACAGCAGGCCGATGACAATGCCGCCGACGACGAAATTGCGCGACGGCAGGAAGCTGGCGCCACGCCGCTTGGCCACCGCGACAATCAGGGCCGCCGCCAGCACCAGGCTCGCCAGCGTCGCCGCCAGTCCGCCCCACGGGCCGAGATAATCCGAGGCCAGCACCGGATCGAGCCCGCCCAGCGCCAGAAACGGCGGCAGCGACAGGCTGCCGAGCACGCTGCCGGCCATGAACAGCGCCAGCGTCACCAGCATGCGGCCCGAGCCGCCGCCGGCGGTGTAGAGCGTGCCCGAACCGCAGCCATTGGCGAGCTGCATGCCGATGCCGAAGGTGAAGGCGCCGATCAGCAGTGACGGCCCCAGCGGCGCGATGGCGCCGCCGTAATTGTCCTGCAAAGCCGCCACCGGCACCACCGCCACCGCGCAGATGGCGATGACGATCAGGCCGCCGAGCAAACCGCCGGCCTCGCCGCGGTTGAGGAAATGCCGCCAGGATGCCGTGAAGCTGAAGGCGGCCTTGAGGAACGCCACGCCGAGCGCGAAGCCGCCGAGGATCAGTACCGCCGACAGCGGCTGATGGTCCAGCAGCACCAGCGCCACCAGAATGGCCGTGGCGCCGACGGCAAGGCCGAGAAACAGGCGGTCGATGCCAAGCGCCGGCGTGGCCGACGGCGCATCAATGGTGGTGGTGGACATCAGCAACTTTCCGTTCGTTCAAGCCCAGGCGAGGCGCGGAGGTTTACGTCCCCAGCCCAAGCGTCTTCTTCAGATCGTCCCATTTGGTGCGGGACGACTCAACCGGCCGACTCGCATTGCTGGACCATTCCACCATCGAGCCGGGAAAGAGGCGGACGTCCTTGCGGCCGAGCAATTCCTGCAGCACGAACCAGTCGGTCGCCGCCCAGTGGCCGGTGTTGCAATAGCTGACCGCGGGTCCTTCCGGAATCGCGGCAGCGGCCTTGACCAGTTCGGCCTGCGGCTTCAGCTTTTTGGTCTGCGCATCGAAAAATGCGCCGCTGTCGACATTGACGGCACCGGGCAGCCGGCCGTAGGCGGCCGCGGCCGGCGCCTTCTGCTTGCCGAGGAAGAACGAGGCCGGCCGTGCATCAACCAGCGTTGCGCCGCCCGCCTTGGTGATCTGCTCGACGCCGGCGGCATCGATGGCGAGGCTGGGGTCGATGGTGGCGGTGAAGATCGCCGGTGACGGCCGCTTGACCCCGCGCTCGACCGGGAGCCCGGCTGCGGTCCAGGCAGCGAAGCCGCCATCGAGAATCGAAAGCTTTTTCACACCGGCGTATTTCAGCGTCCAGTACACCCGCGCCGCGGCGCCGAAATCCAGCACGGTCTCGCCGGCCGGCACGACAACGACGTGACTCGTTTCGTCGATGCCAAGGTCGCCGATCAGCCGTTCCAGTTCGGCAAGGGTGGGCACCATGAACGGCACGCCGTCGCGCGCGACGCGCCAACCACCCTTGTCGTAATCGCTGTGGACGCTGCCGGGAATGTGGGCGGCGGCAAAGGCGGCAGCACCGGCATCGCCGGCACCATAGCGCGTGTCGAGCACGACCAGACCGGGATCGCGCAGGTGACTGTTCAGCCACGTCACCGTCACCAGCGGCGGCACGTCCGCCGCCGTGGCCGGCAGCGCCATGCCAATGCTCAGCGCGGCAAAAAGGCCGAGCGCCAATCGGCGCAAGGTGCCTTCGGTCCGATGTGAACCAGTCCGGGTCGCACGTGACATGCAGCAGATCCTTGTCATCGAGACAGGAGATTTGCGCTTGATATAGAATTATCTTCTATATAAACAAATCTGTGGGATCGAATAAGAAAATTTATTCTACCACGACCGCGATCTTAAGCCGGAATTCGCTATTCCTCAAAGGAAAAAAGAATGGACGCCATCGACCGCAAGATTCTCGCCGTGGTTCAACAGGACGCCTCGTTGTCGGTGGCCGAAATCGGCCAGCGCGTCGGCCTGTCGTCGACGCCGTGCTGGAAACGGATGCAGCGGCTGGAGGCCGATGGCGTCATCACCCGCCGGGTCGCACTGATCGACCCGGAAAAGGTCGGCCTCGGCATCACCGTCTTCGCATCGATCGAAACCGGCGACCACTCGCAGGACTGGCTGTCGCGCTTCGCCGAGACGGTCAGTGCCATGCCGGAGGTGATGGAGTTCTACCGCATGGCTGGCGACGTCGATTACATGCTGCGCGTGGTGGTGCCGGACATGCCGGGCTACGATACGTTCTACAAGAAGCTGATCGCCACCGTGCCACTGAAGAACGTCACGTCGCGTTTCGCCATGGAACGGATCAAGTCGACCACGGCACTGCCGATTGTGTGAGACTGCTAGCCGTAGCGCTTGGTGAGCATGGCATAGAGCGCGCGGGCGGTCTGACATTCGCCGCCTTCCGGCCGGCCCGGCTTGGCGGCGTTGGTCCAGGCGAACACGTCGAGGTGCAGCCAGGACTTCGCGGTGACGAACTTGCGCAGGAACAGCGCCGCGGTGATGGCGCCGCCCTGACCGCCGGTGCTGACATTGTTGGTGTCGGCAACTTTCGAATCCAGCATCGCCTCGTAAGGCCGCCACAGCGGCAGCCGCCACACCGGGTCGAATTCGGCGAGACCCGCGGCCGAGAGTTCGCTGGCCAGCGCGTCGTCGTCGGTGAAGGCCGCCGGCAGTTCCGGGCCGAGCGCGACGCGCGCCGCGCCGGTCAGCGTGGCGAAATCGGCGATGAAATCCGGCTTGTCGTCATCGGCCAGCGTCAAGGCATCGGCCAGCACCAGCCGGCCTTCCGCATCGGTATTGCCGATCTCCACCGTGATGCCTTTGCGTGACTTGAAGATGTCGCGCGGCCGGAAGCTGACGCCGGAAATCGAGTTCTCGACCGCCGGGATCAGAACCCGCAGCCGCACCTTCAGCCCGCGCGACATGATCATGTGCGCCAGACCGAGCGCCGTGGCAGCGCCGCCCATGTCCTTCTTCATGTTCAGCATGCCGGTGTCCGGCTTGATGTCGAGCCCGCCGGTGTCGAAGCAGACGCCCTTGCCGACCAGCGTGATCTTCGGGTCGCCGTCCTTGCCCCAGGTGAAGTCGATCAGGCGCGGCGAGCGCGGCGAGCCCATGCCGACGGCGTGGATCAACGGAAATTCGGTCGCCAGCGCATTGCCGCGGGTGCAGTCGAATGACGCGCCGTGCCGGTCGGCCAGCGTGCGCGCCGCCGCTTCGAGTTCGTCGGGGCCCATGTCGTTGGACGGCGTGTTGATGAGGTCGCGGGTCAGGGTCACGCCCTCGACGATGCGGGTCAGGTCGTCGCCGTCGACGCCGTCGGGCACCACCAGGCGCACGTCGCGGGCCTCGGCCTTGCGGTAGCGGGTGAACTGGTAGGCGCCGAGCGCAAAGGCCAGCGCACCGAGCCGCGCATCGTGCGGCGCATTGGCAAAGCGGTAGGCGCCGGGCGGCAACTGCCCCGCCAGCAGCCCCGGCCGGAACAGATCAATCACCGCGTCGTCCGGCTTTTCTAGCCCGAACAGGGCGCCACCCAGGCCGCCGTCGGCGCCAGGCAACAGCAGCAGGCGTCCCGCCTTGGGCTGAAAGCCGGCAGCCGCGACAAAGGCCTGTTCGCCCGGGCCAAGGCTCTTGAGGACGGCCTCAAAGCTCGCGGCATGGACAAACCAGATCGGGAGGACTTTGGCCGCGTCAGCGCCAGCAAAAACAGGGTGCATTTCAACTCCGCCCATGATGCTCACAGTTTACAAGTTAACCCCTCGTTAGGGTTAACGTTTTATTGCTCAGGAAAGCCGCGCGGAACGTCACCAACCGGAGTGCCATGCGCTTTCATTCACCGAAAACGTCCCGCTTTCTCGCGTCATCCGCCCTCGCCGCGGTTCTGGCGTTATCCGTGGCCGGCTGCAAGACCACCCGCGATGATGTCACCGGCTCGTTCGGTGCATCCGCCCCACGCAGCGATGCCGAATGGCGCTCGTCGCTCGACCGGTTGGGCGAGCGCTACCGCAGCAATCCCGACGATGCCGAAGCGGCGCTGCGTTACGCGCAGGCCTTGCGCGCGACCGAACAACGCGCCCAGGCGGTCGCGGTCCTGGAACAGGCAACGCTCCGCAACCCGCGCAATATGGCCTTGCTCGGCACCTACGGCCGCGCGCTGTCCGAGGCCGGCGACTACAATCAGGCGCTGGATGTGCTGTCCCGTGCCCATACACCCGACGCCCCGGACTGGCGCATCCTCAACGCCCAAGGCGCGGTGCTCGATCAACTCGGCCGGCACGCCGAGGCGCAGCGCTACTACGCATCAGCGCTCAAGATCGCGCCCAACGACCCGTCCATTTTGTCCAATCTCGGCCTGTCCTACGTGCTGATAAAGGACCTCAGGCGCGCCGAGGCGACGCTGCGGCGGGCGGTATCGCAGCCCGGCGCCAAACCAAAGGTGCGGCAGAACCTCGCGCTCGTGGTCGGGCTGCAGGGCCGCTTCGCCGACGCCGAGCAGATCGCCCGCGCCGATCTGCCGGAAGCCGAAGCCGCCGACAATGTCCGCTATCTGCGGGAAATGCTGTCACAGCAGGCCGAGGCCAAGAAGCCCGGCGGCCGGCCGCGTCTGCCAGCGCCCGACACCGACAGCTGATCGCACGCGCTATCGCCGGCGCTGACCGGCACTATTGCAGCGCCATCACCTTGATCGCGGCCGGCCCCAGAATCACGACGAAAAGCACCGGCAGAAAGAACACGATCATCGGCACGGTCAGCTTCGGCGGCAGGCCGGCGGCCTTCTTCTCCGCCTCCGACATGCGCAAGTCGCGATTTTCCTGAGCCATCACCCGCAACATGCTGCCCAGCGGCGTGCCGTAGCGTTCAGCCTGCTGCAGGCCCATGCAGACAGATTTGACGCCGTCGAGATCGGTGCGCTTGGCCAAATTCTCATAGGCCTGGCGGCGGTCCGGCAGATAAGACAGCTCTGCGGTGGTCAGCGTCAGTTCCTCGGCCAGCGCCACCGACTGGCTGCCAACCTGGTCGCTGACCTTCTTGAAAGCCGCCTCGATCGACATGCCGGATTCGACACAGATCAGCAGCAGATCGAGCGTGTCGGGAAACGCCCGTTTGATCGACAGTTGGCGCTTCTGAATTTTGCTCTTCAGCATCAGCCACGGCAGCTGCATGCCGATATAGGCGGCGCCGATGGCCAGGCCGATCTTGACGATCGCCGGCTGATTGAAATCGAGCACAACGAACAGGTAGAACAGCGCAAACAGCGCCGCTGCCACCGGCGTCACCATGCGGAAAAACAAGTAGGTGATGTAAGGCGCGTGGCCGCGGTAGCCGGCCTGCACCAGCTTCAACCGCGCCTCTTCCTGACCGACCCACTTGCTCAGATTGAAACGATCGACGATGGTCTTGATGTACTGCTTCGGCGACTGCCGCAATGAGATCTTCTGCTTTTCCGCCGCCATGCGTTCGCGCTCGCGGGCGCGAATTTTCTCGCGCTCAACCGCAACCGCCCTCATCCGCTGACTAAGCTGGTCGCCAAACGCGTAGGGCATCGCCAGTGTGAGCACGGTCGCCACCGCGGCAATGGCGGCGAACACCATCGTCAGTGTCTGCGGGTTAAGCGAACGGGTCAGCAGGTCGATCATCGGTTTCCGGTTTCGGCCAAAGCAGGACTTAGAAGTCGAAGTTGATCATTTTTTTCATCACCAGAACGCCCATCGCCATCCAGAAGGCGGACGCCGCCAGCATCAGGTTTCCCAGGGGCTCTGTGAACAGCAACGCGATGTATTGCGGGCTGGTGACGTAAACCAGCGTCATTACCGCGATCGGCAACGCGCCGATAATGCCGGCCGAGGCTTTGGCCTCTTGTGACATCGCCTGAATCTTGGCTTTCATCTTTTTGCGGTCACGCAGCACGCGCGACAGGTTACCGAGCGCTTCCGACAAATTGCCGCCGGCCCTCTGCTGGATCGAGATGACGATGCCAAAGAAATTTGCCTCCGCCACCGGCATGCTCTCGTACAGCTTGCCGCAGGCGTCGCCCAGCGGCATACCGACGGCCTGCGTCTCGATGATTGAGCGGAATTCCGACTTAACCGGCTCCGGCGAATCGATCGTGATCATCTTCAGGCAGTCGAGCAGCGGCAGGCCGGCCTTGACGCCACGGACGATAATGTCGACGGCATCGGGAAAGGCATTGAGAAACTTGTTCTCGCGGCGCTTCTTCAGGTAGCTCAGCATCCAGCGCGGCAGGCCAAAGCCGCCGGCAAAGCCGAGCGCAAGGGCTGTCAGCAAGCCGGCATTCAACAACACAGCGATCAGAAACATCACCACGCCGAGGGCGGCAGATGTAATGAAGAACCGTCGTTTCGACCACTTCAGCCCGGCCTGCGCGATCCGTTTGGACAGCGACATACGCTGGGATTTTTTCTGCCGCTCCTCGAATTCCTTCAGCGTCGCTTCGACAGTGTCGCGGCGGCTCTTGATCGGGGTGCCGCGCGTCGCCCGGGTGACGACCTCGGCCTTGGCGATGCTCGCCATCCGCGCTTCGGCTTTGCGCTCGCCGGACAGGATCGGATACAGGAATACCCATGCCAGGCCGCCGACGGCGGTGGCCGCCAGGAAAATCACCGCAATGGTGTCCATGGCTTTCTCCGTCAACTCTGCATTGCGTCGTTGGCCGATTCCGCAGCGTCGAGCGCCTTGGCGAGACGCGCTTCCTCGCCGTAATACCGGGCACGGTCCCAGAACCGCGGCCGGCCGATGCCTGTCGAGCGATGCCGGCCGAGAATGTTGCCCTTGGCGTCTTCGCCGGTCATGTCGAAGATGAAAAGGTCCTGGGTGATGATGACGTCGCCTTCCATGCCCATCACCTCGGTGATGTGGGTGATCTTGCGCGAACCGTCGCGCAGACGCGCGGCCTGGATCACGACATCGACCGAGGCGGTAATCATTTCACGGATGGTGCGCGACGGCAGCGAGAAGCCGCCCATCGTGATCATCGATTCGAGGCGCGACAGACCTTCGCGCGGGTTGTTGGCATGCAGCGTGCCCATCGAGCCGTCATGGCCGGTGTTCATGGCCTGCAGCAGATCGAATGCCTCAGGTCCGCGGACTTCGCCGACGATGATGCGCTCCGGCCGCATACGCAGACAGTTGCGGACCAGATCACGCATGGTCACCTGGCCTTCGCCTTCGAGGTTCGGCGGCCGGGTTTCCAGACGCACCACATGCGGCTGTTGCAACTGAAGTTCGGCGGCGTCTTCGCAGGTGATGATGCGTTCGTCGTCGTCGATATACTGGGTGAGACAGTTCAGCAGCGTGGTCTTGCCGGAGCCGGTGCCGCCCGACACAAGGCAATTGACGCGGCTGCGACCGATGATCCGGAGGATCTCCGCACCCTGCTCGGTGATGGTGCCAAACCTGACGAGCTGATCGAGCGTCAGCTTGTCCTTCTTGAACTTGCGGATGGTAAGCGCCGGGCCATCGATCGCCAACGGCGGCACGATGGCGTTAACGCGGCTGCCATCGGGTAAGCGGGCGTCGCATATCGGCGACGATTCATCAACGCGGCGGCCGATCTGGCTGACGATGCGCTGACAGATATTCAACAGTTGCTGATTGTCGCGAAAACGGATGCCGGTTTTCTGGATCTTGCCGGCGACTTCGATATAGACCGTACCGGAACCGTTGACCATGATGTCGGCAATATCGTCACGCGACAACAGCGGCTCGAGCGGACCGAAGCCGAGGACGTCGTTACAGATGTCATCGAGCAGTTCCTCTTGCTCGGAGATCGACATCACGATGTTCTTGATCGCGATGATCTCGTTGACGATGTCGCGGATTTCCTCACGCGCCGAATCGGCGTCGAGCCGCGCCAGCTGCGCCAGATCGATGGCCTCGATCAGGGCGCCGAAAATGGTGCCCTTGGTTTCGTAATAGCTTTCCGAGCGGCGCGAATCGATCGACGAAGGAACGGTATTGATGGCCGACGGCGCGCGCGTCGGCGGTGGCGCCGGCACCAGAGGCGCGCCCAACCCGTCAGAGGGGAACGGCGTGCGGCCGGTCTCCAGCGAGACCGTGACCGGCCGCGGCGCTTCTATCGCCGCCGCCGGCGTGTCAGCGGGCGCCGCCACCGGGCGCGGGGCGGGCGCCACAGTGCGATTGTCCGTCGTTCCGCTACGCTTACCGAACACAATACTCTCCCCAACATTCCAATTACGATCGGGTCTGGCCTGATCGATCGCTGCGGCTACGCGCTCCGTTTAAACATGGCGAGCAGCGGCGACAGCAGGCTGCTGCTCTTGCCTTTGGCCTCGGCACGCCCGGTCAGCACCTGGGCCAGGCTGCGGAACATGTCCGCGGTCTTGTGGTTGGCCGACACCTCGGCGACCATCTGGCCGTTGTTGGCGGCGGTGCCGAACAACTGCGGCTCGAACGGGATCACCACCAGCGGCTGGTCTTCCAGCGCCTTCGCAAAGTCCGGCGGCGAAATCTCGGGCCGTTTCGGCACACCGACCTGGTTTAGGCAGTAATAAGGACGGCGGTCGTTCGGCCGCGCGAGGCGCAGCAGATCGATCAGGTTCTTTGCGTTGCGCAGGTTGGCCAGATCGGGCGACGCCACCACCAGGATGTCGTCGGCACCGATCAGCAGCCGCTTGGTCCACCCCGACCAGATATGCGGCACATCCAGCACGACGCAGGGAATCGAACTGCGCAACGAATCGAGCGTTGAGTCAAAAGCCTCGGGGCCGAAGTCGTAGACCCGCTCAAGCGTCGCCGGCGCCGCCAGCAGACTCAGATGATCGGTACATTTCGACAGCAGCCGGTCGACGAAAGCCGTGTCAATGCGATCGGGAGAGAACACCGCATCGGCGATGCCCTGCGGCGGATCCTGATTGTAGTCGAGGCCGGCGGTACCGAACGCCAGATCGAGATCGGTGACGACCGAATCGAGCGAAAGATCGCGTGCGATCGCCCAGGCGACGTTGTGCGCGACGGTAGAAGCGCCGACACCACCTTTGGCGCCAACGACGGCGATGATGCGGCCGACCGGTTTGGCATCGTTCGACGTGAACAGGCCGCAGACCGAGCGGACGATATCCACCGTGCCGACCGGCGCGATCAGGTAGTCGCTGACTCCGCGCCGCTTCAGCTCGCGGTACAGCGTGACGTCGTTGATGCGGCCGACCACGATCACGCGCGTTCCGGCGTCGCAAACCTCCGCCAGTTGATCGAGGCGGCCGAGAATGTCGTTACCGCGGCTTTCCGCCTCGATAACGATGACGTTGGGCGTCGGCGAACTGCGATAGGCCTCGACGGCGGCAACCGCGCCGCCCATCTGGATTTTCACATGCGCCTTGGACAAGCGGCGATCCTCGCCGGCGGCCTGCACCGCGGCGGCGGTTTCCACCGTTTCGCAGAACGCCTGCACGGATACGCGCGGCGCCGGTGCGATGTGCTCGCCGTTGGCGATATCGGCCGGCAACAACTGCATCGGGTCGTCGGCTACGGCGACTTGCTGGGCGTTTTTGATCATCGTCCGACTTCGCTGATTTTGCCGGTTTCGTACCCTTCGTACTTTCCGGACGGAGATTCGCCTGTTCGGTATTTGTCAATCGCAACGCTGCGGCGTGCGGTATAGGCCGGTCCTTCGCCGCGCGGCTGCACGAGGTCCGCCGGATTATCGACCATGGCGGCGAGATTGCGCTGATTGGCGCAGCCAAAGTTCCAGTACTGCTGGTTCTCGTTGTATCTGGAGCCCGGCGAAACGCCGAGATCGGCGGGCCATTTTCCGCACGGCCCCGCTTCCGCGACCAGCTTCGAGTAGTTCAGCTTGATGCTCGCCAGCGCCGAACCCGGCGGCCGGTAGGGCCGCACAAAGACCGCATTGCGCGGTACGCCGGAGGCACCGAAGATGGAATGGATTTCGCGCATCGAGTCGGACGCGGCGAGATCCGTCGCTCCGCCGCGGGGCACATCGACGATAATGCCGCTCATCGCTTCCCGCTTCCATATCTGCGCAAAGGCCAGCACGTCCGCACGCTGACTCGGCGTCAGTCCGCCGCGATTGCGGCCGAGGAAGACTTCGACGGTGCGATCGCCCTCCTTCAACGTGATCGGGTGGCGCAGCCGATAGTCGGGCGCGAACTCGTTCCGGGCCACCTTCGATTCCATGCAGCCAGCCAGCGCCAGGGCGACACCGCCGGCCACCAGCATCCGCATCGCCGCCTGGGCGCGCCGCCCGACGATCGCCTTATGTCGCACTGTCATCGATCGTCTCCTGGTCCGCCTAATCGAGGATGAAACCGTACTTGCCTTGATAGCTGCCGCGCGGCGGCTCGACCTTCGTGTTGCCCGCGGGGCCGTAGATGCGGTTGAGGCGTCCCAGCAATGCGGCCGATGGGTCGGTCGAATCGACGAACCCGTCATCCGGTCGCGACAATTCCTTCTGCGCCACCGCGCGCACGATGTAGGGCGTGACCAGCACCATCAGTTCGGTCTGGCGGTTCACGTAGTCGCGGCTCTTGAACAGGCTGCCAAGGATCGGCACCTGCATCAGCCCCGGCGTGCCGTTGATCGCCTGTTTGGTCTGTTCCTGAATCATGCCGGCCATGGCCAGAGATCCGCCCGACGGGATTTCGACGGTCGTCTCGGCGCGCCGCACCTTCAGCGAAGGGATGGAGAATCCCTGGTTCTGCAGAGCGCCTTCGGAAGAAAGCTCCGAAACTTCCTGGAATACCTTCAGACTGATGCGGCCTTCCGACAGCACCACGGGTGTGAAGATCAGGCTGACGCCAAACTTCTTGAATTCGACCTGAGGCTGACGCGTATTCGGATCGACACCCGAGACAAACGGAAACTCGCCGCCCACCAGGAAGTTTGCGGTTTCGCCGGAGATCGCGGTCAGGTTCGGCTCCGCCAACGTACGGATGACGCCGGCGCGATCCATCGCGCGCAAGGTGGCGGTGACGCCCTTGAACGTGCCCGCAAACGATCCGGCATTCAACGGCTGGCCGCTGGCCGAAAACGGATTGGCCGTGTTGAAGTTCACCACGGCGGAGCCGTAGTTCAGCGTCCCGGAAAGGTCGACGCCGAGCTGCTTGATCACATCGCGCTGCATTTCGGCGACCGTGACCTTGAGCATCACCTGGTCGCGCCCGCGCACACTGATCCCGTTGACGACCTTGGCGCCGTCGCCGACCAGTTTGGAAGCGATATCGAAAGCCTGCTGCGCTTCCGCCGGGCTGGAGGCGCTGCCGGACAGCATGATGCCTTCCGGGCCAACGCCTTCGATGCGGATATCCGCCTCCGGCATGCTCTGCTTGAGCGCGGCGCGCACACCGTTGAGATCGCGGGTGACGGCGATATCAAATCCGGCGATCTGCCGGCCGTTGACGTCGAAGAAGAAGATGTTGGTCTGTCCGACGGTGACGCCGATCATGTAGACGCGGCGCGACGTACGGATTACCGCATTGGCGATTTTGGGGTCGGCAACCAGAACGTCCTTGATGTCGGTCGGCAAATCGATGGCGACCGACTTGCCGATGCCAAGCGGAATGAAGCGCGACGTCGCTTCGCTCGCGGCAACCTGAATGACGGAAGAACTTGCACGATCCGCGGCGATGGCCTGCGGCGTTGGCGCCAGTACGGCACCGGCAATCAGCGCCGCCAAAGAGGCCGTGCGTATCAACTTAAACGTGGCCATGTCCCCAGGTCCCTCAAAATGTACCGAAGCGTTCCGGCAAACGCTCATCGTGACGTCGTCGGTGTGCTGACGCCGAAGCGGACGATGTTCACAGCCTTGCGGCGGCCTCCATCCGTCTCGGGTGTGTCGGCCTTCGATACGTCGGTGATACTGCGCAAGGCCAGCGACAGCGTTCCGAGCTGTTGCGACAGCGCCAGCGTTTCCGACTGGTTCGGCGACAGCTCAAGCGTCGCGGTCTTGCCGACCACGACTTTCTGACCGCCCTTTTCCTCAACCGACTGGTCGATGGCCAGCACGCGGATATTGCTGAGAATGATTTCGCTGCTGAAGCTGTCGCCGGCGCCGCCGGCATTGTCGGCGCCGCCGCGGCCGCGGCGCGTCAGGATGACGTCGACATGATCGTTCGGCAGAATGAAACCGCCGGCGCCGGTTTCCGGCGATATCTGCGTCGATACAGCGCGCCGGCCAGTCGGCAGGATCGCTGCCATGAAGCCGGAGCCCTTGGCATTGACCAGCTTGGCCTCGCGGATCGGTTCTCCGGCGACGAACGGGGCGCGCGCGATATGGCCAGCCAGCGATTCAAGTGCGTCGGGGCGGTCGTTCTTGCGAATGAAATCTCCGGTCGCCGCGCTCATCGGCCAAGCCTGCCATGCCAACTCGCCCGGCGACAACGCATGGCCCATCGGAATTGCGGCGCTTGCCACCAGCACATCGACGGATTCGACTTTGACCTCGGCGACGGGCGCGGCAGGCCGTGGAGGCGGGGGCGACCGGCCGGCCAGCATCGCGGCAACGCCACCGGCGGCGATGGCAACGGTCAGAACGACGACACGCGCGGCTTTCATACTCTTACTCTCACTATGACAGGCGGCCTGACTGACCGCCCAAAGCACATGGCGGCCGGGGCCACCGCTTGCACCGGATTTCAGCAGCTAAAGGTCAAGGTATGGTTAAGGGTCGGTGTCTAAATCGCGTTAATATTGTGTTGCGCAAGCAATGCTTTACGCGGCGCGATTTACAGTCCGGTGCCCGGCATCCACCCGGTTTTCGGATAGATCACGAGGGCGGCGGCGGCGAGCGCAATGCCATACGGCACGCCCCCAGCGGCGTCGTGCAGTCGGCTGATCCACGGCTGCCGCGCCAACATCTCTGGCAACGGCAGCTTGCGAAACAGCAGCAGCAGAATCGTCAGCAGGCCGCCGAAGATCGACGCATAGATCAGGTAATCCATCAGATGGCCGAAGCCGAACCACAGCGCGGTGGCGGCGACCAGCTTGGCATCGCCGCCGCCAATCCATCCCGCGGCGAAGAAGCCGAAGGCGATCGTCAGCACCAGGCCGCCAGCGGCCAGGTGCATCCCGATTTCGGCGAGGCTCATGCCGGTCACGACCGCCAGTATCCCGAAGCCGACGACCAGCGCCAGCGACAGCCGGTTGGAAATCGTCATGGTGAAGAGGTCGCTCGACGCGGCAAAGGCCATCAGCGCCGGAAACAGCAGCAGCCTGATTGTATCCGCGACCATGACCGATCCCCGCGCGCGACAGCGTGCGCTGCGCCAGCGCATCGATTAGCGCGATAATCTTTATCGGCGGTGAATGGGCGGCCAAAAAGCAAAAGGCCCCGGCACTGCCGGAGCCTTTGATTTTAGGACGTCACTTCGTCCGATCAGCCGCCCGCGCCGGTCAGGCCGGTCTGAATGGCCTGGAACTTGGCGGTGAGCGTGGTGCCAAGGCCGTTGATGACAGCGATGATGGCGACGGAAATGCCGGCAGCGATCAGACCGTACTCAATAGCGGTGGCGCCCGAGTTGTCCTTGAGGAAACGCACGAAGAGGTTTTTCATCGGTAGCTCCAAATTGATCCAGACGTGGCTGTCTGAGCGGATCCAGACGACGGGACGAGTAGCTTCCGGTCCGAACCTTGGAGGAGAACTTAGCGAGGAGGTATTTCGTGGCGGTTAATATCATTGAAGAAAGATAGGGTAATTGTAAGCGTATTTAACGTAGTTAATGGAATATATACGTAAGAATATCAAAGTTAATAAAATTTTACACGATCTATACTTGAAAGATTAGCCAAAAGAACGCTACGAATACATGCGCATATAATCAATTATGCCCGAGTCACGCGCCGGAACGACTGTTACTCATGCTGAGTTCCCTTGTCCCATTACTGCTGGGCGCCGGGCGACACTCCTATAACGGACATTGATCGCGCCTCATCTTGGCAAGCGAGCCATGCGAAAACGTATCTCCGGCGTTGGCCGGCCGCCGAAGCCGCTGGCCGTGTCAAAGCGGCACCCGCACCTGTTGTGCCGAACAGATGGCGTGGTCAACCGCGATGCCCCGCCTTTGCACTTCGTTCACCTATTTGCAGTCAACTCAGCGCACGTTTAGACGACCGCCCGCCTTTGTTCTTCGGCAGGCACCAGTATTTTGTATGCGTAGCGTTGGAGAGTTTGATGTCGGCCTTGTTCGGGCGTCGCAGGCGGCTGGTCGCGGTATTGGCCGCCATTCTTGTTTCGATTGCACCGCTCGGCCTCTCCTCTGCCCGAGCCGATACCATCAGCGTTAACATCGACGAAGCGCGGATCATGAAGCTGCCCGACCGGGTCGCGACTCTGGTCATCGGCAATCCGACGATTGCCGATGCGTCGCTGCAGGTTGGCGGCATTCTGGTACTGACCGGCAAGAGCTACGGCTCGACCAACCTGCTGGCACTCGACTCCGCCGGAAAGGTGTTGCTGGACCGGAACGTGCAGGTGCTAAGCCCTTCGGTGTCGCGCGGCAGCAATCTTGTCGTCGTCTACAAGGGTGTGGATCGCGAATCCTATAGCTGCTCGCCGGAATGCTCGCCGCGCACGATGCTGGGTGACTCCTCCGCCTATTTCACCGGCAACCTGTCCCAGTCGGGCGCCCGCAACGGCCAGGCCGCGGCGCCGTCGGCCGGCAACTAACGCATCGCTATTCCGCGCCGGAGCGCCTCCCCGGCGGGGTCCGCGAACACGGTTAGCGTTTGGTTAGCGCAATCCCCGCGGTTTTCGGCAATGCCTGCAAGATTTCGCAAACGGGCATCTGCTAGCTTTTGACATAAGCCTCAGCGATCGAGAACGATCTCCATGCTCGACCTCACCCGACGCACACTTGCAACCCGTCTGTGCCGTCTTTTGCCGCCCCGTCTCGCCCGCCGTTTCGTGCGCGAGGAAAAGGGCGCGACCGCCGTCGAGTTTGCCCTTGTTGCGGCGCCGTTTCTGGCCCTGCTGTTCGCGATCATGGAGACGGCCTTCGTCTTCTTCGCCGGACAAACGCTCGAAGCGGCCACCGCGGATTCGTCGCGATTGATCATGACCGGTCAGGCGCAGACCGCCAAGTTCGGCAAGGCCGAGTTCAAGACGGAAGTCTGCAAACGCATCTATGGCTTGTTCGACTGCGCCAACGGCATCCATATTGATGTCAAGAGTTACGGCAACAGCGCCCCGTCAGCGCCCGTTTCGCCTGTCAGCAACGGCCAGCTCAACACCGCCAGCATGACCTACAACGCCGGCGGCCCGGGCGATATCGTCGTGGTGTCGCTCTATTACGAGTGGCCGGTATACGTCACCATGCTCGGCAACAATCTGTCGAACCTGAACGGCAGCAAGCGCTTGCTGACAGCGACGGCCGTTTTCCGCAACGAGCCCTACAACTGAAGCGACACACATGAGCGAGACCGTCCGCCGTCCGTCAATCTTCCGCCGTTTCCGCCGCGACAGCCGCGGCGTCTCGGCGGTGGAGTTTGCGATGCTGGCGCCCCTGATGATCACGCTCTACCTCGGCTGCACCGAGATCTCCGACGGCGTCGGCGCCACCCGCAAGGTCAGCCTGACCGCGGCCACCGTCGCCAACCTGACGGCCCAGGAATCGGCTCTGACCAACGCTCAGATGACCACCATCCTGAATGCATCGGCGGCGATCGTCTCGCCTTACAATGCCAGCAAGCTCAAGATCGTGGTGTCGGCCCTGAGGATCGACGCGAACGGCACGGCAACGGTCGACTGGAGCGACACCAAGAACGGCGTGGCGCGGGCGAGGAACTCCACCGTGACGATTCCCGCGGCGCTGGCCATTCCCAATTCCTACATCGTGCTCAGCGAAGTGTCGTTCGCCTATACGCCGGTCGTCGGCCACACGATCACCGGCACCATCAATCTGTCGGACAAGATGTTCATGGCGCCGCGCCAGTCGCTGACCATCGCACGCACGGTTTCCTGACGGCCAAGCCAACGCCCGCCGGCGAGAGACGCCGCGCTTGTGCGCGTGGAGCGACGGCGGGAATGTGCTACGGATAGGCGCATTCGCTCCCATCGAACCCTTGCGACGCGCCGACATGCCTGCCCTCGACCCCCGCATTCACCCATTCCGTCCCGACCTTGCGGCAAAGCATCTGCAAGGCCAGGTCGAGGCCGCGCATTTCGTCGAGGGGACCGAACTCGAGGTGATCGAGCCTATTGCCGACCTGCGCCGCGCACCGGCACACGAAGCCCCGCTCGACACCCAGGCGCTGTCTGGTGAGCGGGTGACCGTCTACGAGCTCAGCGACGAAGGCTGGGCCTGGGGCCAGCTCGAAAACGACGGTTATGTCGGTTATCTATCGGCCAACGCACTCGGCCCGCTGTCGGCCACGCCGACTCACCGCGTCGCGGTGCCGCGCACGTTTGGATTTCCGGGTCCGGACATCAAGCTGCCGCCAATGACTGCGCTGCCGATGGGCGCGCGCGTGACCATCACGCGCGAGGTCACGCAGTTCGCCCTCAACGGCTACGGCTGGCATTTCCCGCTGACACATCTGGCACCGCTCGCCGCGACGCATCCGGATTTCGTGGCCATTGCCGAGAGGCTGCTGCATGCACCCTATCTTTGGGGCGGCAAGAGTTCGCTCGGGATCGACTGTTCGGGTCTTGTACAGCTCGCATTGCAGACTGCGGGTACCCCCTGCCCGCGCGACGCCTACATGCAGGAAGCCGTGCTGGGTACGCCGTCGTCCACGACCGACCTGAGGCGCGGCGACCTGGTGTTCTGGAAGGGCCACGTCGCCATCGCGCGCGACGCCGGCACGCTGATCCACGCCAATGCGCATCACATGATGGTGGCAATCGAGCCGGCAACGGAAGCCTTGGCACGCATCAAGGCGGCTGGTAGTGACGTGACCAGCGTGAAGCGCATTTTGTAAGAAGACCCTGCCATAAGAGACGACGGAGGAAGCCGATGTCCCCTTGCATCATCACGGTCGCCATTACCGGCTCGGTTCCGGTCAAGAAAGACAACCCGGCGGTACCGATCACCGTGTCCGAGCAGATCGAGTCGACCCATGCCTCGTTCGAGGCCGGCGCCTCGCTGGCGCACTGCCATGTCCGCAATGACGACGGCACCACCACATCGGACCCGGAGAAATTCGGCCGGCTCGTCGAGGGCCTCAAGAAGCATTGCCCCGGCATGATCATCCAGCTCTCGACCGGCGGCCGCTCCGGCGCCGGCAAGGAGCGCGGGGGCATGCTGCCTTTGAAGCCCGACATGGCGTCGCTGTCGACCGGCTCGTGCAATTTCCCCACCCGGGTTTACGAGAACTCGCCCGATCTGGTCGACTGGCTGGCGCAGGAGATGATCACCTACAACGTCAAGCCGGAGATCGAGGCTTTCGACCTCTCGATGATATTCCAGGCGGTCACCATGCAGAAGGCCGGCAAGATCAAGGGACCACTGCATGTTCAGTTCGTCATGGGCGTGAAAAACGCGATGCCGGTCGACCGCGACACCTTCGAATTTTATGTCAAGACGCTGAAACGGATCGCTCCGGACGCGACATGGACCGGCGCCGGCATCGGCAAGGGGCAGCTGTTGCTCAATCAGTGGAGCCTTGAGCTTGGCGGCCATTGCCGCACCGGCCTCGAAGACAACATCCGCTGGGACGAAACCGGTAAACTGGCGCCGTCTAATGCGGCGCTGGTCAAGCGCGTCGCCGAGTTGTGCGGGAAATATGGCCGCCGTCCGGCGACGACCGCCGAGGCGCGGCAGATGCTCGGGCTGGCGGCTTAACCCCGCCGGCCGGTCGCGCCGCTACTGCGCGACCACGCCCTCGGCCGCAATGTCGAGATTGAAGGCGGCGGCGAACAGCGCGCGCGTATAGTCGCTCTTCGGATTCTTGAAGATGTCGGCGGCGGCGCCCTCTTCCACCATCTTGCCGTTGCGCAGCACCAGCAGCCGGCTCGCCAGCGCCGCGACCACGCGCAGATCGTGCGAGATGAACATGTACGTCAGGTCGCGCTTCTTCTGCAGGTCGCGCAGCAGGTCGACCATCTGCGACTGGATCAGCATGTCGAGCGCGCTGGTCGGCTCGTCGAGCACGATGAAGGTCGGCTCCAGCACAAGCGCGCGGGCCAGGGCAATGCGCTGTCGCTGGCCGCCGGAGAATTCGTGCGGATAGCGGTCGCGGGTCCGGGTATCGAGGCCGACTTCGACCAGCGCCGCCTGGACGCGCGCGTCGCGCTCTTCCGGCGATAGCTTCGGGTGATGGACCTGCAGCCCTTCCTCGATGATATCGGCCACCGACATGCGCGGCGAGAGCGAGCCATAAGGGTCCTGGAACACGATCTGCATGTTGCGGCGGTAGGGCCGCATTTCCTTGAACTTCAGGCCCTGGATGGCATCGCCCATGAACACCACGGGCCCGTCCGAGGAAATCAGGCGCAGCATGGCGAGCCCCAGCGTCGTCTTGCCGGAACCGGATTCGCCGACCACGCCGAGCGTCTCGCCCTTGCGCAATTCGATGCTGATGCCGTCAACCGCCTTGATGTGACCGACGGTCTTGCGCAGCACGCCGCGCTTGATCGGAAACCAGACCTTGAGATTGTCGGCCGAAATGACCACGGGCGCGTCGGGCTTCGGCGGCGCCGGATCGGGCTTCGGCTCTGCCGCCAGCAGCGCCTGCGTATAGGGATGCGCCGGTGCGGTGAACACCTGCTCGACCGGGCCCTGCTCGACGATCTTGCCGCGCTGCATGACGCAGACCCGGTCGGCGATCTTGCGGACGATGCCGAGGTCATGGGTAATGAACAGCATCGACATGCCGAGCCGCTGCTGCGTGTCCTTCAGCAGCTTGAGGATCTGCGCCTGCACGGTGACGTCGAGCGCGGTGGTCGGCTCGTCGGCGATCAGCAGCACTGGCTCATTGGCCAGCGCCATGGCGATCATCACGCGCTGGCGCTGGCCGCCGGACAACTGGTGCGGATAGCTGGCCAGCCGCCCGGCCGGATCGGGAATGCCGACCTGACCGAGCAGTTCGATCGTGCGGGCGCGCGCCTGCGCGCCGCTCAGGCCCTTGTGCAGCAACAGGATCTCGCCGATCTGCTTCTCGATGGTGTGAAGCGGATTGAGCGAGGTCATCGGCTCCTGGAAGATGATGGTGATGTCGTTGCCGCGCACCTTGCGGATCTCGGCCTCGTCCATGGTCAGCATCTCGCGGCCCTGGAACCGGATCGAACCGGACGGATGATGCGCGGCCGGATACGGCAGCAGTTTCATCACCGACAGCGCGGTCACCGATTTGCCGGAGCCGGACTCGCCGACCAGCGCCACCGTCTCACCCTTGGCGATGTCGAACGACACCCGGTCGACCGCCAGCACCTCGCGGGCGCCGGTGCCGAAGGCGACCGAGAGGTCGGTGACGGTGAGGAGTTTGTCGGTGGGGGTCATTGAAAAACCTTCAACACTTCATCCAGACTGCCAACGAGAGGCGAGGCCCGTCTCATACCGATCGGCGGCGTAATGCGCTCGTCTCCAGATACAAAAAATTGACAATTCTTCTGTATCGCAGTTGCAAGATGAATAGCATCAGGCAAGTCTAACTTCTTGCCGCTGGCAACCTTATGGGCTGCACGAAGATCGACGCTCGCATAAAGAACGTCACGACTCACCGGCACAAGACTTATAAAATTCCCCCACACGATCAAATCGAGATACTCGCGCTTCAGCGCTGGGACAAGCGGACGATCGGACGCCGCCATGACCTCGGCCAGCGTCAGTTCACTTGTAACACCGCTTCCCGGATTATCTCGTAGTGAGTCAAACAAGACCTTGACACGCCCAGATACCGTCGGATCGCCCTGAAAAAAGAAAATGAAGATATTCGCGTCCAGATAGGCGACCGGCGAAAGAGGCTTTTCAGTCATCCCATTCGTCTCTGAGCTGACGAATACTTGAAACAATTTCTTCAGAAGATCGGTAGGGCGGTCGCCGTGCTGCAAAAATTTCCTCGAGCGACATGACGTGCTCCGGCCGCTGCAACCCTTCAACAACGACCGTGACGGTCACCGTCGATGCCGGATCCACGCCCTCGCGGAGATCTTCCGGAAGCTTGGCAGCGGGATAATGCTCGCGGGTGATCTTGTTCATGGCGCGACGCTCCTGCGTCCCCGTTTATACCACAACCTCATCTAAACGTCTTCCGCGGATCGAACGCATCCCGCACCGCTTCGCCGATGAAGATCAGCAGCGACAGCATGATGGCGATGGCGAAAAAGCCGGTCAGGCCGAGCCACGGCGCCTGTACGTTGGCCTTGCCCTGACTGAGAAGCTCGCCGAGCGATGGCGAGCCCGGCGGCAGGCCGAAGCCGAGGAAGTCGAGCGCGGTCAGCGTCATCACCGACGACGACAGGATGAACGGCAGGAACGTCATGGTCGCGACCATGGCGTTGGGCAGCAGATGGCGGAAGATAATGACCGCGTTGGACACGCCGAGCGCGCGCGCCGCCATGATGTACTCGAAATTGCGGCCGCGCAGGAACTCCGCCCGCACCAGCCCCACCAGCGACACCCACGAGAACAGCAGCAATATGCCGAGCAGCACGAAGAAGCCCGGCACCAGCACCGAGGAGATGATCAGCAGCAGATAGAGCGACGGGATCGCCGTCCATATCTCGATGAAGCGCTGGAACAGCAGATCGACCCAGCCGCCGAAATAGCCCTGCACGGCGCCGGCCGCGACGCCGATCACCGATGACACCAGCGTCAGCGCCAGCCCGAACAGCACCGAGATGCGGAAGCCGTAGATCAGCCGCGCCACCACGTCGCGACCGCCGTCATCGGTGCCGAGCCAGTTGGTTTCCACCTCGCCGCATTTGGCGAAGCCGTTCTTGGCGGCGAAGTCGCAGTCCTTTTCGTTGAGCAGCCAGGTCGGTTTGGACGGGAACGGCGACGGCGGCTTGCTGACCTGGGTGTTGTAGGAAAACCGGATCGGCGGCCAGATCACGGTGCCGTTGGCCTTCTCGATCAGGCCCATGAGATAGTCGTCGCGATAGTCGGCTGCGGTGCCGAACAGATTGCGGTCGTCGGGATCGCCGAAGGCCGTGTCGGGATAGGTCACGAAGGCGGGAAAGAACGATTTGCCGTTCATGTTGACGTAGATCGGCTTGTCGTTGGCGACCACCTCGGCGAACAGCGAGACGATGAACAGCGCCAGAAAAATCCACAGCGACCAGTAGCCCCGCCGGTTGGCCTTGAAATTCTCCCAGCGCCGCCGGTTGATCGGCGACATGCCGATCCAGCGCCGCTCCGGTGGCACTGTCAGGCCATCGACGCCGACTGCGGTGGTGTCCGGAGACTTGATGCCGACACGCGCGTCCATCTCAGACCTCCCGCGTCTCGAAGTCGATGCGGGGATCGATCCAGGTATAGGCCAGATCGGAAATCAGGTTCACCACCACGCCGATCAGCGAGAAGATGAACAGCGTCGCGAACACCACCGGATAGTCGCGGTTCAGCACGCTTTCGAAACCAAGCAGCCCGAGCCCGTCAAGCGAAAAGATCGTCTCGATCAGCAGAGAGCCCGTAAAGAACGCGCCGACAAAGGCCGAGGGGAAGCCGGCGATCACGATCAGCATGGCATTGCGGAAAACGTGGCCGTACAGCACCTGGTTGCGGGTGCAGCCCTTGGCGCGGGCGGTCAGTACGTATTGCTTGCGGATTTCGTCGAGAAACGAGTTCTTGGTCAGCAGCGTCATGGTGGCAAAGGCCGACAGCGCCATCGACAGGATCGGCAGCGTCAGATGCCAGAAGTAATCGCCGATCTTCTGCCACCAGGTCATCTGCGCCCAGTTCTCGGAGTAGAGGCCGCGCAGCGGGAAAATGTCGAAGAACGAGCCGCCGGCGAACAAAATGATCAGCAGGATGGCGAACAAAAATCCGGGAATGGCGTAACCGATGATGATCACGCTCGAGGTCCACATATCGAATCGCGAGCCGTCATCGACCGCCTTGCGGATACCGAGCGGAATCGAGATCAGATAAGTCAGCAGCAGCATCCAGATGCCCAACGACATCGAGACGGGCAACTTCTCCTTGATCAGTTGCAGCACGCTGACGTCGCGGAAATAGCTGTTGCCGAAATCGAAGCGGACGTAGTTCCACAGCATCAGCAGGAACCGCTCGTGCGCCGGCTTGTCGAAACCGAACTGAACCTCCAGCTTCTTGATGAATTCCGGATCGAGACCCTGCGCGCCGCGGTATTTTGAGCTGCCGGCGTCGACGCCGGAGCCGCCCTGGGCCATGCCGCGGCTGCCGAAATCGCCGCCGGGCGAACCGGAAATGCGCGACGTCGCCCCGGTGTCGCTGCCGGTCAGCTTCGCAATCACCTGCTCGACCGGGCCGCCGGGTGCGAACTGCACCACGACGAAGGCCACCAGCATGATGCCGAGCATGGTCGGGATCATGAAAAGGACACGGCGGATGATGTAGGCGGTCATGGCATCCTGTTAGCGCGTTATCTGCAATCCGTCACCCTGAGGCGCCCGCCGTCAGGCGGGCCTCGAAGGGCGACGGCCGAAGCCTCACCGGGATGGGCCGTTCATCCTTCGAAGCGCCCGGCGCAAGAGGCCGGGGCGCACCTCAGGATGACGGAGAGAGTACTCAGCCCTTTTGCTCGAGGCGATTCGCCTTGTCGGGACTGTGCCACCATGTCGCCGGAATGCCCCGGAAATAGCGCGGCTTCTCGGCCGGACGGTCGAACACGTCCCAATAGGCGATCCAGTGCGATGCCTTGCTCCAGTGCGGTATCCAGTAGCGGCCGGAGCGGATGACGCGGTCGAGCGCCTTGCAGGCGGTGATCAGCTCCGGCCGGGTCTGCGCGCCGATGATGATGTCGACCAAGGCGTCGACAGCCGGATCGGAAATCCCGGCCAGGTTCTGCGAGCCCCGGGTCGCCGCCGCCAGCGACGAGAAGTACCCCCGCAGCGAATCGCCCGGCGTCTCGGAAAAGCTGAACCGCGTCACCGTGATGTCGAAGTCGAAGCTGTCGACGCGCGACCGGTACTGCACCGGATCGACCACCCGCAGCGTCGCGTCGATGCCGAGCACGCCGAGATTCTTGATGAAAGGCATATGGTGCGGGGTGAAGGTCGGCTCGTCGATCAAAAACTCGATGGTGATCGGCGACCCGTTCGCCATCAGGCGCTTGCCGCCCTTGAGCTCGAACCCGGCTTCGGTCAGCAACTGGTTGGCGCGGCGCAGCCAGCGGCGATCCTGCCCCGACGCATCGGTCACCGGCGGCAGATAGGCATCTTCGAACACATCGGCCGGCAGCCGGTCGCGGAACGGCTCCAGCAGCTTCAGTTCGGCGGCGTCCGGCTTGCCTGACGCCATCATGGTCGAATTCTGGAACACCGAATGCGTCCGGTCATAGGCGCCGTACATGATGTTCTTGTTGGTCCACTCGAAGTCGAAGGCGTCGATCAGGGCCTCGCGCAGCCGGCGGTCCTTGAACTTGTCGCGCCGCGTGTTGATGAACCAGCCCTGCGCGCCGGACGGCGTCGCGTCGGGCAGTATCTCGCGTTTGACGCGGCCATCCTTGAAAGCGGGAAAATCGTAACGCGTCGCCCAGACCCGCGACGTGAACTCCTCGCGGAACAGATAATTGCGCGCCGTGAAGCCGACAAAGGCGACCTCGCGGTCGCGGTAGTATTCGTAGCGCACGGTGTCGAAATTGTTCTGGCCGCGCGCCACCGGCAGGTTGGCGCCCCACCAGTCCTTGACGCGTTCGTATTCGATGAAGTGTCCGACATTGAGCCGGCCGACCTTGTAGGGCCCGCTGCCGAGCGGAATATCGAGTGTCGACTGGTCGAACGGCTGCTTGGCGTAATAGGCCTTGGAGAAGATCGGCAGGCCGGCGACGAACAGCGGCACGTCGCGGCCGCGCTTCTCGGCAAAGCGGACCACCACGGTGCGATCGTCGATCGCTTCCGCGCCGTTAAAGTCGCGCAGCAGCTGCGTGATGATCGGGTGGCCATGCTCCTTGAGCGCCGCCATCGAGAAGACCACATCGTGCGCGGTCAGCGGCGTGCCGTCGTGAAAGGTCATGCCATCGCGCAGGGCGAACCGGTAGGTCAGGCCGTCGTCGGAAATCTGCACGCTGCGCGCCGCCTGGCCGTACATGGCGTCCGGCTCGTCGCCCGACCGCACCATCAGCGCGGCGAAGGTGAGATCCATGCCGAGGGCGCCCTCGCCGCGCAGGATGTAGGAATTCAGCGAATTCAAGGTCAGAAAAGACCCGTTATAGCTGCGGCTGGTGACGGTCTCCGAATAGGCGCCGCCCTTCGGCGCGTTCGGATTGACGTAGTTGAAGTGGGGGAAATCCGCCGGATATTTGAGGTCACCGAATGCCGACAGACCATGGCGCTCGGGCGACTGCGCGAAAGCCGGCGCGCCCAGTTTCGCGGCGGCCAACGCGCCCGCGGACAACAGCAATGCGTTGCGGCGGGTTATCACGTCCGTGACCGCGCCTTGGCCGCCTTTTCCGCATCCCACCACCAGACCGTCGGAAACGCCGACAGGCCGTATTTCGGCATGGTCGCGGGATGACTGAAGCGGTCCCAACGCGCCGAGCGCACCTTGCCGTAGGTCCATTGCGGCACGACGTAGTCGTTCCACAGCAGCACGCGGTCGAGCGCCTTGGTCGCAGCGACCAGGTCGTCACGGTCCTTGGTGAAGATGACGCGCTGGATCAAAGCGTCGATCGCCGGATTCTTGATGCCGGCCAGATTGCGCGAACCGGGCTGATCGGCCGCGGCCGAACCCCAATACCCCATTAGCTCCTTACCGGGCGACAGCGACTGGCCCCAGGAGCCGACGATGATGTCGAAATCCCATTGACGCAGGCGGTTCTCATACTGCGCGGCATCGACCATGCGGGCGTTCACGGTAATGCCAAGGCGCTCGAGCGACGGTTTGTAGAACAGCACAAAACGCTCGGTCGCCGGATCCTCGGCGAGAAACTCGACGACGAACGGCTCGCCGGTCTTGGCGTTGACCATGCGCGTGTTGCGAATCTCGTAACCGGCATCGCGGAACAGCGCCAGCGCCTGGCGCAGGTTGTTGCGGTTGTTCTGCTGATTGCCGCCGACCGGATTGGTATAGGGCTTGGTGAATAGCTCGGCCGGCACCTTGTCCTTGACCGTCTCTAGGATTTCCAGCTCGCGGCCTTCCGGCAGCCCCGACGACGCCAGTTCGGTGCCTTCGAAGTAGCTGTTGATGCGCTTGTACTGGCCGAAGAAAATCTGCCGGTTCATCTCCTCGAAATCGAACACGTAGTTGAAGCCGCGGCGCACGCGCTGGTCCTTGAACTTGTCGCGCCGCGTGTTGAAGACGAAGGCCTGCATGACGCCGAAATTGCGGATGTCGAATTCCTCGAGAATGACCTTTTTCTCGCGCACGGCGGGGAAGTCGTAGCCGGTGGCCCAGTTCTTGGCGCTGTTCTCGGTACGCCAGTCGACCTGATCGCCCTTGAAGGCCTCGAGCGCGACGGTGGAGTCGCGGAAATACTCGTAGCGAATTTGCTGGAAATTTCCGGTGCCGACCATGACGTTGAGGTCCTTGCCCCAATAGTTCTCGACTTTCTCGTAGAGGATCGAGCGCCCGGGTGCGTAATCCTTCAGCCGGTAAGGCCCGGAGCCCAGCGGCGGCTCCAGCGTGGTGGCGGTGACATCGCGCTTCCGGCCCGACGAATCGGTGCCATCCCACCAGTGCTTCGGCAGCACCGGCAATTGGCCGACGATTAGCGGCAGTTCGCGGTTACCCGGCCCGTCGAACGTGAACTTGATATCGCGCTCGCCGGCTTTTTCAGCCTTTGTCACATGCCGATAGTAGGCGCCAAGCTGCGGGCTGTTGGTCTTGAACACGTTGAACGAAAAAATCACGTCATCGGCCGTGACCGGCTGGCCGTCATGCCAGCGGGCATTGGCGCGCAAACGATAGGTGACGGTCGAGAAATCGTCCGGATGACTGACCGATTCCGCCAGCAGGCCGTATTCGGTCGACACCTCGTCGAGCGCCGAGGTCATCAGCGTTTCGGTGAACAAATTGGTGCCGAGCGCCAGACTGCCTTTGATGCCGGCGACCACCTGGTTGAAATTGTCGAAGGTGCCGAACGCGATCTGCCGCACCGTGCCGCCCTGCGGCGCGGCCGGGTTGACGTAGTCGTAATGCTTGAAGCCGGCGGCATATTTCAGGTCGCCGAACAGCGACAGGCCGTGCTTCCACTCGCTGTCCTGCGCGGCCGCGCCGGTGGCGGCGACCAGTCCGGAGCCGAGGCTGCCCATGGTCCCGAGCGCAGGCGCGGCAAGAACGGCGGCGGTGCTGCGCAGGACCGATCGGCGACTCAATTTCATGGCAGTGCTCCAGCCGCAACAAACGGGCAAACGCGCCCGCGTTTGCGGGCCGTCCTTGAATCAGCGCCGATTATGTCGGTTTTTCGGTCCTAAGCCAGCGGCGCGGCGGCGCCACGCAGCAACGGTCGTCAATTTTCCGTGGCTTATCGCCGCAACCGGCCGCGCAAAAGAAGACGGCCGGGCTTGATCCCGGCCGCGTCGTCTTTGAACGGGACTGGCCCGGTTAGTTCTTGGGCGCTTCGCCCGGCTTGGCGGCCGGAGGCGCCGCGCCGGCGGGTACAGCGCCGGCGGGCGCAGTGGCCGGATC